>JAEXBT010000161.1 GCA_023393895.1 Pseudomonadota bacterium | reverse complement strand
TGTGGTCGGCCGTCTCCAACGCCGAGAACAACGTCGGCGCCGATGCCGATGCGCTCAAGGTCAAGACCATCATGGTCGATGAAGGTCCCACCCTGAAGCGCTTCATGGCGCGTGCGAAGGGTCGCGGTACCCGCATCCTCAAGCGCACCAGCCACATCACCATCGTCGTCGGCGAGGGCAAGTAATCATGGGTCACAAAGTTCATCCCGTCGGCATCCGCCTGGGCATCGCCAAGGATTGGAACAGCAAGTGGTATGCGGGCAAGAAGGAATACGCCGAATTCCTCGCCGGGGACCTGAAGGTCCGCGACATGCTGCGCAAGAAGCTGGCTGCGGCCGGCATCAGCAAGATCACCATCGAGCGTCCGGCCAAGTCGGCTCGCGTGACGATCCACACCGCCCGTCCGGGCGTGGTGATCGGCAAGCGCGGCGAGGACATCGAGAAGCTGCGCAAGGAAGTGTCCGATGTCATGGGCGTCCCGGCGCACATCAACGTCACCGAGGTCCGCAAGCCGGAGCTCGACGCGCAGCTGGTCGCCGAGTCCATCGCGCAGCAGCTCGAGCGCCGCATCATGTTCCGTCGCGCGATGAAGCGTGCGGTGGGCAATGCGATGCGCCTGGGCGCACTGGGCATCAAGGTCAACGTGGCCGGCCGCCTCAACGGCGCGGAAATCGCCCGTTCTGAGTGGTACCGTGAAGGCCGCGTGCCGCTGCACACGCTGCGCGCCGATATCGATTACGGCTTCGCCGAGGCCCGTACGACCTACGGGATCATCGGCATCAAGGTCTGGATCTACAAGGGCGAGATCTTCGATTTCGCTCAGGTGGGCCAGGAGAAGAACGAAGAACCGCGCAACGAGCGTGGCGGCGAGCGTCCTGCGCGCGGCCCGCGCCCGCCGCGTGGCGATCGCGAAGCGAGGGGCTGAGTCATGTTGCAACCCAAACGTACTAAGTACCGCAAGCAGCACAAGGGCCGTAACGATGGCCTGAGCTGGAACGCCAACGCGGTGTCATTCGGCGAGTACGGCCTGCGCGCGACGCAGACCGGCCGCCTGACCGCGCGCCAGATCGAGGCCGCGCGTCGTGCGGTCAGCCGCCACGTCAAGCGCGGCGGCAAGATGTGGATCCGCGTGTTCCCGGACAAGCCGATCAGCCAGAAGCCGATCGAGGTCCGCATGGGCTCGGGCAAGGGCGGCGTGGAGTACTGGGTCGCACAGATCCAGCCCGGCCGCATGATCTACGAGATCGAAGGCGTGGATGAGGCCACGGCACGCGAAGCGTTCCGCCTGGCTTCGGCCAAGCTCTCGGTCACCACCCAATTCGTGACCCGGACGGTGCGCTGATGGAACTCAATCAACTTCGCCAGAAGTCGCCCGCTGACCTGAAGGCCCACCTGCTGGACCTGCAGAAGGAGCAGTTCTCCCTGCGGATGCAGAAGGCCACAGGTCAGCTGGCCAAGACCCACGATGTGCGTCGCGTCCGTCGCGAGATCGCACGCGTCAAGATGCTGCTCGGCGCCGCCGCGCAGTGAACCCAGGAACGACCATGAACAACACTGATAAAAAGCAGCACACGGTCGAAGGCCGCGTGGTCAGCAACAAGATGGACAAGACGGTCACCGTGCTTGTCGAGCGCCACGTCAAGCACGCGCTGTACGGCAAGTACATCCGCCGCTCGACGAAGCTGCACGCCCATGATGCCGAGAACGCCTGCCAGCCGGGCGACCTCGTGCGCATCGTGGAGTGTGCCCCGATGTCCAAGACCAAGAACTGGCGCGTGGTTGAAGTCCTCGCCCAGGCCGCGGAATAAGAGGAGGCTTACCCATGATCCAGATGCAGAGCCACCTCGACGTCGCCGACAACTCCGGTGCCAAGGAAGTCATGTGCATCAAGGTGCTTGGCGGCTCCAAGCGCCGTTATGCCGGCATCGGCGACATCATCAAGGTGTCGGTGAAGGACGCCATTCCGCGCGGCAAGGTCAAGAAGGGCGAGGTCTACAACGCCGTTGTCGTGCGCACCCGCAAGGGCGTGCGCCGCGCTGACGGTTCGCTGATCCGCTTCGACGGCAACGCCGCCGTGCTGCTCAACAACAAGCATGAGCCGATCGGCACCCGCATCTTCGGGCCCGTGACCCGCGAGCTGCGCTCCGAGAAGTTCATGAAGATCGTTTCGCTCGCGCCTGAAGTGCTTTGAGCCGGAGGACACCATGAATCGCATCAAGAAGGGCGACCAGGTCGTCGTCATCACCGGCAAGGACAAGGGCAAGAAGGGCGATGTCGTCCGCGTGCTCGGCGACCGCGTGGTCGTGTCCAACATCAACATGATCAAGCGCCACACCAAGCCGAACCCGCAGGTCGGGCAGGCCGGTGGCATCGTCGAGCGCGAGGCCTCGATCCACATTTCCAACGTGATGCTGTTCAACCCGGCCACCGGCAAGGGCGACCGCATCAAGACCAAGGTGCTGGAGGATGGACGCAAGATCCGCGTGTTCCGCTCCGGCGACGAGGCGGTTGACGCCTGAGGAATGAAGCAATGACCACGCGACTGGAAAAGATCTACAAGGAAGAAGTGGTGCCGGTGCTGATGAAGCGCTTCGGCTACACCAATCCGATGCAGGTGCCGAAGATCACCAAGATCACGCTCAACATGGGCGTGGGTGAGGCCGCCACCAACAAGAAGGTGCTGGAGAACGCACTGGCCGACATGGCCAAGATCTCCGGCCAGAAGCCGGTGGCGACCAAGTCCCGCGTTTCGGTGGCCTCGTTCAAGATCCGCGACGGCTGGCCGATCGGTGCCAAGGTGACCCTGCGCCGCGCGCACATGTACGAGTTCCTCGACCGCCTGATCAACATCTCGCTGCCGCGCGTCCGCGACTTCCGCGGCGTCTCGGCGCGTTCGTTCGACGGCCGCGGCAACTTCAACATGGGCGTGAAGGAGCAGATCATCTTCCCGGAGATCGACTTCGACGCCGTCGATGCGGTCCGCGGCATGGACATCGCCATCACCACCACCGCGAAGACCAACGAGGAAGCCAAGGCGCTGCTCGAGGCCTTCCGCTTCCCCTTCCGCTGATCGAGAGAGAACCATGGCCAAGACCAGCATGATCAACCGCGATCTGAAGCGGACCAAGCTCGTCAAGAAGCACGCTGCCAAGCGCGAGGCGCTGAAGAAGATCATCAGCAGCCAAGATGCTTCTTACGAAGAGAAGATGGACGCCGCGGTCAAGCTGCAGAAGCTGCCGCGCGACTCCTCGCCGTCGCGCCAGACCACCCGTTGCGCGCTGACCGGTCGCCCGCAGGGCGTGTACAGCAAGTTCGGCCTCGGCCGCAACAAGCTGCGCGAGCACACCATGAAGGGCGATGTTCCGGGCCTGCGCAAGGCGTCCTGGTAAGAACTTGCGGCCCGGGGCATTCCGGGCCACAATACGCGGCTTGTTTCCGGCATCCAGCCGGTGGCAAGCCCACAACCCAAGATTTTCGCGAAAGCGGATATCGGTGCTAACTCAAGGACTCTCCCATGAGCATGACTGATCCCATCGCCGACATGCTGGTCCGCATCAAGAATGCGGCTGCGGTCGGCAAGCCGACGGTGAAGATGCCGTCCTCCAAGACCAAGATCGCCATCGCCAACGTCCTCAAGGACGAGGGCTACATCGCCAGCCATCGCGTCAGCGACCTGGGCGGCGGCAAGGCCGAGCTCGAGATCGAGCTGAAGTACTTCGAAGGCAAGCCGGTGATCGAGACCCTGCAGCGCGTGTCGCGCTCGGGCCTGCGCCAGTACCGCGGCAAGAACGACCTGCCGAAGGTGCTCGGCGGCCTCGGCATCGCCATCGTCTCCACCTCCAAGGGCATCATGACCGATTCCGCGGCGCGCCAACAGGGCGTGGGCGGCGAGGTCCTGTGCTTCGTGGCTTAACAGGAGAACCCCATGTCCCGCGTAGCCAAGAAGCCGATTGCCCTGCCGAAGGGCGTCGAGTTCAAGAACGAGAACGGCCAGATCATCGTCAAGGGTGGCAAGGGCAACCTGTCCATCGCCCAGCCCGAAGGCGTCGAACTGAAAGTCGAGAACAACGAGATCGTGCTGAACGCAGCGTCGCCCGAGCGCGTCGCGATGACCGGCACCATCCGTGCCATCGTCGCCAACATGGTGAAGGGCGTTTCCGAGGGTTTCGAGCGCAAGCTCGAGCTGGTCGGCGTGGGTTACCGCGCCGCGATGCAGGGCAAGGACCTCAACCTCAACCTGGGCTTCTCGCACCCGGTCGTGTTCAACACGCCCGAGGGCATCACCATCAGCACCCCGAGCCAGACCGAGATCGTCGTGGCCGGCGCCGACAAGCAGCTGGTGGGCGAGGTTGCCGCCAAGATCCGCGGTTACCGTCCGCCGGAGCCCTACAAGGGCAAGGGCGTGAAGTACTCCGACGAAACCATCATCCGCAAGGAAGCCAAGAAGGCGTAAGCGCGCTTTCAGCTTCCGGAGACACGAACCATGGACAAGAAATCCGCCCGCCTGCGTCGTGCCAAGAGCACCCGCGCCCATATCCGCAAGCTCGGCGTGCCGCGCCTGTCGGTGCTGCGCACCGGCCAGCACCTGTATGCCCAGCTGTTCTCGGCCGATGGCTCCCAGGTCCTGGCGTCGGCCTCGACCACCCAGGCCGATGTGCGCGAGGGCCTGAAGAGCGGCAAGAACATCGAAGCCGCGACCCGCGTCGGCAAGCTGATCGGCGAGCGCGCCAAGGCTGCCGGCATCGAGTCGGTTGCCTTCGACCGCTCGGGCTACCGCTACCACGGCAAGATCAAGGCGCTGGCCGATGCCGCGCGCGAGGCCGGCCTGCAGTTCTGATCCACCCTCGGGCGCACATGCCGCCCGGGTTGCTGTACCGCTGTACATCACAACGATAAGCGGCTGCGCCGCAAGCAACTCAACCATAGAGAGTCCAAACAATGGCAGAAGAACGTCAACCGCGTGGCCGCGACCGTGATCGCGGACCCCGCGAGGAAATCGATGACGGCATGATCGAGAAGCTGGTCGCGGTCAACCGCGTCAGCAAGACCGTCAAGGGTGGCCGCCAGTTCACCTTCACCGCGTTGACGGTGGTGGGCGATGGCGCCGGCCGCGTCGGCTTCGGCTACGGCAAGGCGCGAGAAGTGCCCGTCGCGATCCAGAAGTCGATGGAGCAGGCCCGCAAGAGCATGAAGACCGTCGACCTCAACGGCGGCACCTTGTGGCACACGGTGAAGTCCGGCCACGGCGCGGCGCGCGTGTTCATGCAGCCGGCCTCCGAGGGTACCGGCGTGATCGCCGGCGGCGCGATGCGCGCCGTGCTCGAGGCGGTGGGCGTGAAGGACGTGCTGGCCAAGGCCACCGGTTCGCGCAACCCGATCAATCTGGTGCGCGCCACGCTCAAGGGCCTGGCGGAGATGCATTCGCCGGCCAACATCGCGGCCAAGCGCGGCAAGAAGGTCGAGGAGATCCTCCATGTCCAGCACTAAGAACACGTCCGGCACCGTCAAGGTGCGTCTGGTCAAGGGCCTGCGCGGTTCGCAGGCCAAGCATCGCCTGTCGGTACGCGCGCTGGGCCTGAACAAGCTCAACGATGTGCGCGAACTGAAGGACAGCCCGCAGGTTCGTGGCCTGATCAACAAGGTCCACTACCTGGTGAAGGTCGAGGAGTAATCGCATGAAGCTCAACACGTTGAAGCCCGCCGAGGGCGCCCGCACCGAGCGCACCCGCGTCGGTCGCGGCATCGGCTCCGGCCTGGGCAAGACTGCCGGCCGTGGCCACAAGGGTTCGTTCGCGCGCTCGGGCAAGGGCAAGATCAAGGCCGGCTTCGAAGGCGGCCAGATGCCGATGTACATGCGCCTGCCGAAGATCGGTTTCCGCTCGCGCATGGCCAAGGACACCGCCGAAGTGCTGCTGTACCAGCTGGACAAGCTCGAGGCCGGTGACATCGATTTCGCCGCGCTGCGTGCCGCCAAGCTGGTGCCCTCGACCGCCAAGAAGGCGAAGATCGTGAAGAAGGGCGAGGTCAGCAAGAAGTTCGTGCTGAAGGGCCTGATGGCCACGGCGGGCGCCAAGACGGCGATCGAAGCCGCCGGCGGGAAGATCGAGGAGTAATCGCGGATGTCGCGAACCGGCAATGCGCTGGCCGGCATGGCGGGGGGGGCTGGCAAGTTCACCGAACTGCGCCAGCGCCTGCTGTTCGTGCTCGGTGCGTTGATCGTCTACCGCATCGGCTGCCACATTCCGGTGCCCGGGGTGAACCCGGTGGCGATGACGGCGTTCATGCAGCAGCAGCAGGGCATCGTGAACATGCTCAACATGTTCTCGGGCGGGGCGCTGGAGCGCCTCTCGCTGCTGGCGCTGAACGTGATGCCGTACATCTCATCGTCGATCATCATGCAGCTGTGCGCGCAGATCTTCCCGTCGCTCAAGGCGATCCAGAAGGAAGGCGAATCCGGCCGACGCAAGATCAACCAGTGGTCGCGACTGGGCGCAGTGCCGCTGGCGGTGTTCCAGGCAATCGGCATCGCCACCGCGTTGCAGAATCAGGTGGCGCCGGACGGCACCCCGGTGGTAACGAACCCGGGCATGGCGTTCGTCTTCACCGCGGTGATCGCGCTGACCGCCGGCACCATGTTCCTGATGTGGATGGGTGAGCAGATCACCGAGCGCGGGATCGGCAACGGCGTGTCGCTGATCATCTTCGCCGGCATCGTGGCGGGTCTGCCGCAGGCCGTGGTAAGCACGGTGGAGCAGCTGCGCAACGGCGACATGACGCCGATCCAGGGCATCCTGATCGCGCTGCTGGTGTTCGGCTTCACCTGGTTCGTGATCTTCGTGGAACGCGGGCAACGCCGGGTGACGGTGAACTACGCGCGACGCCAGGGCGGGCGCAGCGCCTACATGAACCAGACCTCGTTCCTGCCGCTCAAGCTCAACATGGCAGGCGTGATCCCGCCGATCTTCGCCTCGTCGATCATCATGTTCCCGGCCACGGCCGCGCAGTGGTTCGGCAACAGCGGGACGGCGACCACGCAGTGGATGCAGCGTATCGCCGCGGCTTTGTCGCCGGGCCAGCCGCTCTACATGATCCTGTTGGCCGCGCTGATCATGGGCTTTGCCTTCTTCTATACGGCGCTGGTTTTCAACTCGCAGGAAACCGCCGACAACCTGAAGAAGTCGGGGGCGCTGATCCCGGGCATCCGGCCGGGCAAGGCCACCGCGGACTACATCGATGGCGTGCTGACGCGGCTGACGCTGGCGGGTTCCATCTACCTGGTGGTTGTGTGCCTGCTGCCGGAATTCATGCGCACCGAGTTGAGCACGCAGTTCTACTTCGGCGGCACCTCGCTGCTGATCGTGGTGGTGGTGGTGATGGATTTCATCGCGCAGCTGCAGGCGCACCTGATGTCGCACCAGTACGAAAGCCTGCTGAAGAAAGCCAACCTCAAGGGCGGCAACCGCGGGCGCTGAGTTCGCGGCTGATCCAGAAACATGCCAGATGCCGGCCAGCCGAGCCGGCTTCTGGGCCTCCCGGGCAGCGATATCGCCCGGGACTCCTTCACCGCCGGGGCCTCATGTCCCGGCTTCGATGGGCGACCCAGGCGGCATCCCGCGCTTGGGTGGATCTGCGGAATGCGCGCGCCAGAGTAGCGCGCGCCGCGCCGGGGCAACCCGGTGGCTGGCCGCAGGACCGTTCGCCGGAGCATGGGCACACTCCCCATGCCGGAGCAGGGCTTTCGGGCCCGGCTTCCCAAACCCCCGGGATTGTTGTTAAAATTTCCAGTTTCCCCGGCCAAGTTGACATTTTTGGCCCATCAACCGTTTGGAGATCGCGTCATGGCGCGTATTGCAGGTGTCAACCTGCCTGCCCAGAAGCACGTCTGGGTGGGGCTGCAAAGCATCTACGGCATCGGCCGTACCCGTTCCAAGAAGGTCTGCGAGTCCGCGGGCGTCGATTCGACGACCAAGATCCGCGACCTGTCCGAGCCGGAAGTCGAGCGCCTGCGCGCGGAAGTCGGCAAGTTCATCGTCGAGGG
>JAEXBT010000114.1 GCA_023393895.1 Pseudomonadota bacterium | reverse complement strand
AGACCGAGCATGGCCACGTGGTTGAAGGCCCAATGGCCGCGACCGAGGTGCACGATGGCCATGGGCTGGCCTTCCTGCAACGTACCGCGCGCGAACGCCGCAACGTGTTCGAGCAGCTGATCGAGGCGGTGAAGACCCACTCATTGGGGCAGATCAGTCATGCGCTGTATGAGGTGGGTGGGGAGTATCGGCGCAACATGTAATTGGGGGCCTGCAGAATGTGGACACCCATCGAAGTGTCCACATTCGCATCCGCATCGCGCGCCTACTTCCGTATATCCAGCAACTCAACCTCAAACACCAGCGACGCACCCGGCGGAATGACCTTGCCGGCACCCCGGGCGCCATAGCCGAGCCCGGCAGGGATCTGCAGTTCCCGCTTGCCGCCACGCTGCATGCCCACGATGCCGTCGTCCCAGCCGCGGATGACACGACCGGTGCCGAGGCGGAATACCAGCGGTTCGCCGCGGTCGCGGGAGCTGTCGAACTTCTGCCCACGTTTGTCGGGCGAATTCTGGTCGTAGAGCCAGCCCGTGTAGTGCACGCTGATCTCGTCACCGGCGGTGGCGGCTTCGCCCGTTCCTGTCTGGACGTCGATGCGCTGCAGGTCGGCCACGTCGCCACCGGTATAAGGAGGCGGGCCGCTGCAGGCGACGAGCAGCAGGGCGGACAGGCTGGCAGCGAAGCGGAGTGATCCGTGGGTCATGTCGGGCCATGCGATGGACGTGGCGTCAGGATAACGCCCATGCAGACGGGGTGGCTTGGCCTTTCCAGCAGCCTCCGATGCCGCCACGAACGAGTCACCATCGCGCCAACCACAGCCGCGCCCGCAGACCGATCTCACTTGTCCAGCCACTGGTCGCCAGCCGCATCCGGCCATCGGAGACGATCGCGACGGTCGGTGTCACGCCCACGCCCAGCACCTCGCTGATCGCGCCATCGGGATCGTTGACCACCGGGAACGTCAGGCTGTGCGCGCGCATGTAGGCATGAACCTGCGCGTCGCTGCCGGACTGCATCGCCACCGAGACCACGCGGTGGCCGCTGCGGTGCAGGCGCTCGATGGCCGGCGAGGTGTGTCGGCAGTAGCCGCACCATTCCGCCCACACGTAGAGCACGGTCGGCTGGCGCTGGATCTGAAAATTCACCGGCTCGCCCTGCGTGGTGATGAATCGGGCTGCCGAAACCATTCGCGCATCCGGCGCGCGATACCAGTCCAGTGCGGCGATGAGCGCCAGCAGCAACAGCAGGTCGATGGCGATGCGGCGCAGGCGCTTGGGCCAGGCGCGGCGCTCGGGTGGGGGTGGAATGGTCATGCGGGTTCAGTATGAGCGTATCTGCATGCGAGTGTGCTTGGGCCTTGACGACCGGAAATTCGATGCATTGCGTCAAAACAGATCCGCGATAGTTGGCAAGCCACCATTGGGACACCAGCCCATGGGTTCAATATCAATGGTCACACCCTGGGGTGCAATGACCAATCTGTCATCGAGAGCTGGGCTTTCTCCCGGGAAGCGAAGGGAGGCGCGTCCGGTTCAACCTCGGCTCATGCCTCAAGCTGCGGATACTTCTGCGCCAGGCTGCTGGCGATCTGCGACCGCAGCGTGGCGTTCAATCTTTCCGGGCCAAACGCGAGGAACTCGGCGCCACGGCCCATTGGCGTGAACACGCGGACGCTTGCGCCTTTTGCCGCATCGGTTCTTTCGATGTACCAGCCCGGCAAGGAAACAGCCGGTACGACCGGAATGTCCTGTGCGAGGGCTTCGCGCAGGAAACGACGGAGCCATTGCGCGTTCCGGTCTGCCTGTTTCAAGGCCTCGCTGTTGGTGAAGTCGGGAAACCGCAAGACCTGCCCATCATAGGCCACTCTGTGGTTCTCGCCACCACCCTTGGGCTTGCGGAAGGACTTGGTTTCCACGGCGAAGACCGCGCCGGGTGCAACAACCACATGATCGATGTTGCCCACATCGCAGGGCAGGTCATGAAGCACCAGACAGTTCTGTGCCATCAGGCGGTTGAGCTGCATGCCGGTGACGCGTTCCGCCAGCAGGCCGTCACGCGCCTGCTGGCGCATGCGGTCGTGGCGCTGGAACTTCCAGAAGCCGTAGCCCGTTCCGAACCTCACCCTGTTCCAGTCGATGCGCAGGGTGGTCCAGACCATATACAGAACGGGCAGCGCGAGCATCATCACGTACATGCCGAACGACAATTCCTCGTGCTGGTTGTCGATGCGTGCCTGCAGCTGCTGTCCGGGCACATGACCCACCTGCTTGCCGAAGAGCGGAGAACGGCGTGATCGCCAGCGCTGGAAGAGGCGAAAGCCAACAATCGTCAATACCGTAATGACCACCGAGGCGATGAAGACGCCATGCCCGATGAAGTTTTGCCATTTCATGCATTGGGCTCCTTCTTCTTGCGCGGCTTCTTAGCCTTCGTGGTAGGCAGCAGGCTGGTCAATGCCTGATAGCGCTCGAACAGGAACGCGACGCGCTCGGCATCGGTGGAAAGTTTCGGCGGCTTGCGCCCGGCGGCCTTCTCGGCGGCGAGATAGGCGGCATCCACGGCGCGGTCCAGCTGCTGGTGCGCCTTGACCAGCGCGGGTGGCATGGTCAGCGGGTCGTAAAGGTCGGCGAGGGTGGCGTCGGGGAACCGGGCGCGGGCATCCAGCACGCCCTGCGCGGCGGATTCGATCGCGGCGCGCGTCTTGTTGCCGGCGTCGTCGGCGGCGAGTTGCGGCCAGGGAAAGTTGTTGTAGACGATGCCGGCGGAGTAGCGAAGATCGCTCTTGATTCGACCGCAGAATGTACGCGACCACGAGCCATGCATTTGGGATTGCATGATGCCGAATTCGAAAATCCCGGCGTTCCTGCTTGGACCGACCAGGCTTTCGTAGACATCTCGTGGCCATAATTCATGGCAACAAACGAGGTGTTTATGAGCAGCAACAGGCAGTACACGGATGAGTTCAAGGCTGAGGCGATCAAGCAGGTGATCGAGC
>JAEXBT010000089.1 GCA_023393895.1 Pseudomonadota bacterium | reverse complement strand
AGGCCGTCGTTGGTCGGCGGCAGTTCGCCGTGGTACTGCGGGCGGGCGCGGCCGGCGAACATCGCCGCGATCTTCTTTTCGGTCTCCGCCCAGCGCGCCGGGTCGGCCTTCAGGTACTTCTCCACCTGCTGGTCGATGGCGGTGTTCATGAACATCGCCAGGATCATCGGCGCCGGGCCGTTGATGGTCATCGACACCGAGGTGGTCGGTGCGCACAGGTCGAAGCCGGAATACAGCTTCTTCATGTCGTCCAGGGTGGGGATGTTGACCCCGGAGTTGCCGATCTTGCCGTAGATGTCCGGGCGCGGCGCCGGGTCCTCGCCGTACAGGGTGACGCTGTCGAAGGCGGTGGACAGGCGCGCGGCCGGCTGGCCGACGCTCAGGTAATGGAAACGGCGGTTGGTGCGCTCAGGCGTGCCCTCGCCGGCGAACATGCGGATCGGGTCCTCGCCGCTGCGGCGGTACGGATACACGCCGCCGGTGTACGGATAGGCGCCCGGCAGGTTCTCTTTCTGCAGGAAGGTCAGCAGTTCGCCCCATGATTTGTACGTGGGCGCGGCGATCTTCGGCACCTTCTGGTGCGAAAGCGATTCGCGGTAGTTCTCGACGCGGATCGTCTTGTCGCGGACCTGGTACTCGTTGACGTCCTCGGTGATCGACTCCAACCGCGCCGGCCATTCGCGCAACAGCTTCAGCGCCTCGGCATCGAGCGACTGCACCGCGTCGTCGTAGCGCTGGCGCAGCGTGGTCAGTGATTTGTCGCCCGCTTCGGTCAGGGCATCGTTCGCGTACAGCGCCAGTTGCTCCGGCAGCATCGCATCACCGAGTTCCTTCAGCGCCTGCCACAGCGATTGCGCACGGTCGGCCACCTCGGACTGTGATTCGATGCGGCGGTTGATGGCGCGCCCCTGCTCGGCAATCTCGGCCAGGTAGCGAACGCGGCTGCCCGGGATCAGCACGGTGGCGCGCGGCTCCTTGAGCGACGTGTCGATGGCCGGCGTCCACTTGTCTTCGGGCAGCGACAGCTTCTCGCGCAGCAGACGGGTGAGGTTAGCGAACATCCACGACACGCCAGGATCGTTGAACTGCGAGGCGATGGTGGGATACACCGGCACCTGCTCATCTGGGGTCTGAAACTGCGTGCGGTTGCGTTTCCACTGCTTGCGCACGTCACGCAGCGCGTCCTCGGCGCCACGCTTGTCGAACTTGTTGAGCACGATGAGTTCTGCGAAGTCGAGCATGTCGATCTTCTCCAGCTGCGACGCCGCGCCGTAGTCGCTGGTCATCACGTACATCGGGAAATCGACCAGGTCCACGATCTCCGAATCGCTCTGCCCGATGCCGGCGGTCTCGACGATGACGAGGTCATAGCCCAGCGACTTCAGGAAGCCGATGCTGTCCTTCAGCACCACGTTGGTGGCGGCGTTCTGCCGGCGCGTGGCCATCGAGCGCATGAACACGCGATGGCTGCGCAGCGAATTCATGCGGATGCGGTCACCCAGCAGCGCGCCACCGGTGCGGCGCCGCGTCGGATCGACGCTGATCACCGCGATGCGCATCTGCGGGAAGCTGGCAAGGAAGCGATTCAGCAGTTCATCCGTCACCGAGGACTTGCCTGCGCCGCCGGTGCCGGTGATGCCCACGACCGGCGTCTTGCCGCCGGCCAGCTGCCATGCCTTGCGCAGCTTCGTCAGTTCGGCTTCGTCCAGCAGGTCGTCCTCAATCGCGCTGAGCATGCGACCGATGGCGATCTCGTCCTCGAACGCGACCTTGTGCGGCGTCTCCACAGGCATGCGGCCGGCCTCGGCGCGCTGGACCACATCCTCGATCATTTCCACTAGCCCCATGTGCATGCCGTCGTTGGGGTGGTAGATGCGCTCGACGCCGTAGTCCTGCAGCTCGCGGATTTCCTCCGGCGTAATGGTGCCGCCGCCACCACCGAACACGCGGATGTGGGAGGCGCCGCGTTCCTTCAGCATGTCCAACATGTACTTGAAGTACTCGACGTGGCCGCCCTGGTAGCTGGACAGCGCGATGGCGTCCGCGTCTTCCTGCAGCGCGGCGCGGACCACGTCCTCCACGCTGCGGTTATGACCGAGGTGGATCACTTCCGCGCCCTGCGCCTGGATGAGCCGGCGCATGATGTTGATCGCGGCGTCGTGGCCATCGAACAGGCTGGCGGCAGTGACGAAGCGCAGCGGCGAGCGCTCGGTCTGGACGCTGGGGACGTGGGCGGCGGGCGTGCTCATGGCCGGAATCTCGAGAAAAACAGACGTTCCGGATTGTACCGTGGCCGCCGCGGATGGCCGCAGCGGCCAGGTCCGTCGGTCATATCACGGCGGCACGCGACCGCCCTACTTCGCGTCGGGGAACGTCCCGGCACGCACCACCATCAACCGGGCGGGATCGCCGTACTTGCGGATGGCTGCGTTCACCTGCTCGAGGGTCACGGCATTGATGCGGGCGGCCTCGGCATCCAGAGCGGACGGCTGATCGCCGCGGGCGATGGCGTCGATCAGCGCGGACGCCATGCCGCCAGTGGTTTCCAGACGGATCCGCTGGCGCCCGATTGCGGCGGTCTTGCTGTCGACAAGTTCTTCCGCGGTGATGCCATCGCGGTACCAGCGATCAAGCTCCCGTCGGGTACTGGCGATGCCACGGTCCAGCAGTTGCGGCGCGAAGCTGCTGGCGATGAGGAAGGTGCCGCCGGTCATGTCACCGCCGCCGGCACCGGCGCCGATGCCGTAGGTCAGGCCTTCCTTGTCCCGGATGGTGCCCAGCAAGCGGCTGGTGAACCCCTCGCCCAGCACGCTGGTGCCCAACTCCAGCGGAAGCGCATCAGGGTCGCCGTGCATGAGGCCGGTCGGGACGCCCCAGCGCACCGAGACCGACGACTTGTCCGCCAACGGGATGTCGCGCAACAGGACCTCCGGCGTGCGTTGCGTGCCCGAGCCACGGTTGTACGCTACTCCGCCGCTCCAGCCGGCGAACGCGTTCTCCACGGCGCGCTTCGCCTCGTCGAGATCGACATCCCCGACGAACACCAGAGTCATGTGGGCGGGCCCGAAATTGCGCTGGTGGAACGTGCGCAGGTCGTCCAGCGTCACCTTGCCGATCGCCTGCATCATCTCGGCATTGGGGACGAGGCCGTTCGCGGTGTCGCGCGGGTACAGCGCCAGCTTCAGCGCCTCGCTCGCCACCGCGTTGGTGTCGTCCAGCTCCGACTGCAGGTCCGCCTTGGTCTCGGCTTTGACCTTGGCCAGTTCGTCGGCGGAGAAGGCGGGCTGGCGCAGTTCCTCCGCCAACAGGTCGACAATCATCGGCATGTCGGCGCGCATGCTCTTGCCGCGCATCCGCACCTGGTGCGTATCGATGCCGATCCTTAGACTGGCACCGCGTTGGTCCAGCATGTCGGAGATCGCGAACTTGTCCCTTCGCGTGGTACCGCGCTCCAGCATCTGCACCGCCACTTCCGGCACCGCTGGGTTGCCGGCGCGGCTGGCGGTGACCGCATCGCCAAGCGGCATGCTGCCAGCCACCGTCACCACGTCCTTGACGTCCATCGGGTAGACGAGGATGTCGATCCCGGCCGTCTGGGTTCGCTGCACCTGCGCAGCGATCGATGCTTCCGCGGCGCGGATTGCGGGCGCGAGCAGGAGCGCGAGCGCCGCGATGGCGCCACCCACAAGGGAATTGAGTCGTTTCATTCTGCAGTCTCCGGCACGAACCAGCCGGTGGTGCTCTGGTCCTTGATGATGTACTTCTTCGCGACACGGCGGACGTCCTCCGGGGTCACCCTCGCCAGGTCCACCAGCTCCACGTTCGGCACGCGCAACAGCCTCAGGTAGACCTCGTTCACCAGGTCGCCAAGGTCCTCCCGGTTGCGGATGCGCGCGCGCAGGAAGTGCTGCAGCGCCGCCCCGTGCGTCTGAATGGCGTCGGAGGCGAACGCCCGCGCTTCCGGGCTGGGATCGACCGTCTTCATCGTGTTGTAGCGCCCGAAGGTGGCATCACGCGCCCGCTCCCCTACCGCGGAGTTCCGCTTCTAAAATACTTAGAGTGCCGCCGAAGCGGAAAAGGGTAATGGCCCAGTAAGTTCGGCACCAATTAGTGATGTCGGTCACACTCTGGGGCTGCGCCAGCCGATGGCTTAGACTGTGCGGCTTCATCAACGCGGTTCGCCCCGCGGCCCCAGCACACCCTCGGAGTCTTACATGGTTTTCGAAACGCTCGAGCACACCGGCCACGAACAGATCGTGTTCTGCCACAACAAGGA
>JAEXBT010000066.1 GCA_023393895.1 Pseudomonadota bacterium | reverse complement strand
TCGCCGGCACGTCCGATGACTTCTTCGCGCTTACCGATGCGCCGAACACCGTGGCGATCATCGGCGGCGGCTACATCGGCGTGGAACTCGCCAGCGTGCTGCAGGCGCTGGGCAGCCGGGTCTCGCTGTTCGTCCGCCAGCCGCGCCTGCTGTCGACCTTCGATGGCGAAATCACCGCCCACCTGGCCGAGTCCTTCCGTCAGGCCGGCATCGACCTGCATCTCGGCACGGAAGTGGCAGCCCTGCATGGCGAAGCCGGTGCGGTGCGCATCGAGGCCGCCGACGGGCAGCCGTTCGGACCGTTCGATGGGGTGCTGTTCGCCACCGGGCGCCGTCCCAACAGCGACGCGCTGGGGCTCGCCGAGGCCGGCATCAGGACCGATGCGCGGGGACATGTGTGCGTGGATGACTGGCAGGAGACCTCGCGTGCCGACGTGTTCGCGGTCGGGGATCTCACGCCGCAGCCGCAACTGACCCCGGTGGCGATCGCCGCCGCGCGCCGGCTGATGGACCGGCTGTTCGGCGGCGTGGAGGATGCGCGGCTGGACCTGCCGCAGGTGCCGACGGTGGTTTTCGCGCACCCGCCGGTGGCCAGCGTGGGCCTGTCCGAGGAGGCCGCGCGCGAGGCACATGGTGATGCGGTGAGTGTGCGGCGCGCGGATTTCCGGCCGATGCTGCAGGCGCTCTCCGATGGCCACCGGCGCTGCCTGTTCAAGCTGGTGTGCGTGGGCCGGGATGAGCGCGTGGTCGGCCTGCACCTGATCGGCCCCGGCAGCGACGAGATCCTGCAGGGCTTCGCGGTGGCGATGCGGATGGGCCTTCGCCTGCGCGACCTGCGAGACACCCTGGCCATCCATCCCACCAGCGCCGAGGAAGTGGTATTGATCTGAGTCGCGGGCGGGCTTGCAGCCGTCCGTGCATCACACCCTCCAACCACGGGAGACGCTCCATGCAAGCCAATGTAGGCCCCACCGATCGCATCGTCCGCATCATCCTCGGCCTGATCCTGATCGGCCTGTTCTTCGTCGTCGCCGCGCCGTGGAAGTACGTGGCGCTGGTCGTCGGGCTCGTCGCGTTGGCCACCGGCCTGCTGCGTTTCTGCGGCCTTTACCGGTTGCTCGGCATCAATACCTGCCGAGCTCGCTGACCGTCTCGTCAGTCGTGCAGGATCGGCGGCAGCGGGCAGTGAATGATGGCGCAGACCGCGCGCAGCAGTTCGGATTCCGCCACGCTCACGCGGCCGTCGTGGCTGACGGTCGCGGTGATCGCCTCGATCAACAGCTGTTTGCCCGGTGGCTCCAGCCGGTCAAGCGGCAGCCACAGGCTGTCGAGCACCTGCACGCCGCCACGCAGCTCGGGATAGGGCAGCGCCTCACGGGGGAAGATCCGGCCGATGCCGTCCAGGTAGGCGCGTCGCGCATGTGAGGGGTCGGCGTGGCCGTGCCGGGCCAGGACCGCCAGCAGCTTGGCGATCTCGGGCTTGAGGGTGGCGAGCTTGCGCAGACCGAACGAGCCGTGCCGGGGCGGCGCGACGGCTTCGCGGACCTGAACCTGCAGCATCCGCGCCAGGCAGTAGTCGAACAGGGTGACTTCGCCATCGGCATGGGAGACCGCTTCGCAGGCGGCCATGAACGCATCAAGCGTTGCCGCGGGCTGCAGGCGCAGAGCGGGGAAGGCGAGCGCGGCCAGCGGCAGCCGCAGCATCGGGTGCAGGTGGTTGAGCACGAGAGCGGCGAGCTCGCTCGCCTGGCGGGCGACCGAATCGCCCAGATGTTGCGCGATCAGGCCATGCTGGCGCTCGGCGATGTCCGCATCCCTCGACAGCAGCAGCCCGAGGGTCACGCCCATCGCATCCTCCCGCGTCGTGGCCAGCTTGCGCAGCGCGTCGGGCAGGGTGGCGATGATGTCACTGGCGGCGCGGTAGTCGTCCTCGGCGGGCTGGCCGACCTGTCCAACCACCTGCGCGGGCGCGAGAGCCAGCTCGCGCGTCGCCGCCGGCAAGGCAGCGGGTGCGGCGCCCTCGGCAAAGCCGAGCAGCCGGTCCTCGGCGATCCCGCTCGGCGGCGAGGCCGTCCAGCGTTGCCGCAAGCCATCCAGCAGCCGCGCATCGAAACCCGGCTCCAGTGCCTGGATGCGCGCCAGCAGGGGCGGGTGGGTCGCGAACAGGCCGCTGAAGCCGACGCCGTCGCCAAACAGCATGTGGCTGACTTCCTCGGCGTCGTCGCGATGGCTGAGGCGTGCACCTTCGGCAAGCCCGCCGATCTTCTTCAGCGCGCCGGCCAGTCCCGCGGCCTGCCGGGTGAACTGCACCGCCGAGGCATCGGCCAGCACCTCGCGCGAACGGCTGATGCCGGCCTTGATCATCCGCCCGAAGAACAGCCCGACATAGCCGATCAGCATCAGCGCCAGCGCGCCGACGAAGAAGGCGCCGCTGCTCCGCCGCGTGCGCCCGGCGTTCTCCAGCAGCTTGCGCCCGGCCAGGCCGATCATCAGGATGCCGAACAGCACGCCGATCAGGCGGATGTTCAGGCGCATGTCGCCATTGAGGATGTGGCTGAACTCATGGGCGATGACGCCCTGCAACTCGTCGCGGTTGAGCCGCTCCAGTGCGCCACGGGTTACCGCGATGGCGGCATCGGCCGGCGAATAACCGGCGGCAAACGCGTTGATGCCGGCCTCGCGCTCGAGCACGAACAGCCGCGGCATCGGCACGCCGGACGCGATCGCGATTTCCTCCACCACGTTGTGCAGCCGACGCAGGTTGAAGTCGGTGGTATCCGGCGCGACTTCCGTGCCGCCCAGTTGCCGGGCGATGACCTCGCCTCCGTCCGACAGCGACGACACGCGATAGAGCGACCCGAGCCCGATCACCAGGGGCGTGGCCACCGTGCCGAGCAGCAGCACGCGCGGGTCGGGGCCGAACACCATGGCAAGGCCGGCATCGACCGCGACCACGATGCCGATCACCGCCAGCCCGAACAGCACGAGCAGGCGCGTGGAATTGCGCCGCGCCGCCGCCTGGCGCTCGAAGAAGTTCATCGTGCGGGCGCGCCTGCGGGTGGGATCAGAAGCTCACCCTCGGCGCCTCGCGCACGACATCGCGCTTGTCTTCGGCGATCTCCAGCGCGGTGGCTGGCGCGAAGTTGAAGGCGTTGGCGACGATGCCGTTGGGGAAGACCTCGCGCCGGTTGTTGTAGGCCATCACCGCGTCGTTGTAGGCCTGTCGCGCGAACGCGACCTTGTTCTCGGTGCTGGTGAGCTCTTCCGAGAGCTGCATCATGTTCTGGTTGGCCTTGAGGTCCGGGTAGGACTCGGCCACCGCCAGCAGCCGCCCGAGGCCGGCATTGAGCTGGGTCTGCGCTGAGGCCAGTTGCGCCATCGCCGCCGGATCGCCCGGGTTCGCCTTGGCCGCGGCCAGGCCCGATTGCGCCGCCGAGCGGGCGGCGATCACCGCTTCCAGTGTCTCGCGCTCGTGGCCCATGTAGGCCTTGGCGGTTTCCACAAGGTTGGGGATCAGGTCGAAGCGTCGCTGCAGCTGCACGTCAATCTGTGCGAAGGCGTTGCGGAACGCGTTGCGCGCCGTCACCAGCCCGTTGTAGATGCCCATCGCCCACATCACGACGCCGACGATGATCGCCAGCAGCACCAGTACGAAAACAGTCATGCGATTCCTCCCCGCGCTCCACTTGCGCGCATGTCCCGAAGCATAAGCCATCGACCGTGGGCGTCGCGCAAGGCCGCGTACACTGCACGGATGGACATCTTCAGCCTGCATCGCGGCACGATTCCGCTGCTCGTGAGCGTGCCGCATGACGGCACCCTGATCCCCGACGGCATCGCGCCGCGCCTCACCAACGAAGCGCTGGCGGTCCCCGATACCGACTGGTACATCGCACGGCTGTACGGCTTCGTGCTTGAGCTGGGCGGCTCGCTGCTGGTGCCGACGCATTCGCGCTACGTCATCGACCTCAACCGGGGCGAAGACGATGTCTCGCTGTATCCGGGCCAGAACACCACCGGCCTCTGTCCGCTGGTGCGTTTCGATGGCGGGCCGGTCTATCGACCCGGCCGCGAACCCGACGAAGCCGAGGTCCGTGCCCGCGTCGATGCCTACTGGCGGCCGTATCATGCGGCACTGCGTGGCGAAATCGAGCGCCTGCGTGCAGAGCACGGTCGGGTCTTGTTGTGGGAAGGGCACTCGATCCGCGGCGAGCTGCCGTTCCTGTTCGAGGGCCGGTTGCCGGACCTGAACCTCGGTACTGCGGCTGGGGCGAGTTGCGATCCACGAACGCAGGCGCGCATCGAGGCTGTGCTTGCCAGCCAGGACGCCTACGATTTCGTCGCCAACGGCCGGTTCAAGGGCGGCCACATCACCCGCCACTACGGTCGGCCCGACGCCGGCGTGGAAGCGGTGCAGCTGGAAATCAGCCAGCGCTGCTACATGGATGAAGCCGCATCGAGCTGGGACGGGGAGAAGGCTGCGCGCCTGCAACCTCTGCTGCAGGCGCTGGTCATCGCCGCGCTGGGTTGATTGCGCGCCTCAGTGAACGCCGCTGCCGATGTGCTGCTGCAGGAATGCCTCGATCCGGCGATACAGTTCCGCCCGATTCTCCGGCTTGTAGAAGCCATGGGCCTCCCCGGAGACAACCATCGTCTCCACCGGGGTGCCGGCGGCGTTGAAGGCGCGCTTGAGCGCATTGAACTGGTCCATCGGAACGCGTCGGTCCAGGCCGCCATGCGCCAGCAGGACGGGAACCTTGATCTTGTCGACGTTGCGGGCGGGAGACCACTCCCGGAGCCGCTCGACATCATTGCCGAGCGCACGTTCGAGATAACGCTTGCCTGATGCGCGGTCGCGGATGTCGCCTTCCTTCTTCATGACCTCAAGGTCGTAGACGCCCACATACCCGATCGCGCAGCGATAGAGCTCCGGATAGCGGATCGTCTGCATCAACGCCGCGTAGCCCCCATAGCTGGCGCCGAACGTGCAGATGCGTTGCGGGTCGGCGAACTTGTTTTCGATCGCCCAGCGCACGCCGTCTGCGATGTCATCCTGCATCTTGCCGCCCCATTCCCTGTAGCCGGACTCCATGAACTCCCGACCACGCCCTCCGGACCCGCGGTAGTTGACCTGCAGCACGCCGTACCCGCGGCTGGCCAGGAACTGTGCATCAGGGTCGTATGACCAGGTGTCGTATGGGCCGTGCGGCCCACCATGGGGAATGACCACGAGCGGTCGTGATCTACCGTCCGCCGGTGCGGTATAGAAGCCGTGCAGTACGAGGCCGTCGCGGGCTTTGAAAGTCACCGGCGTGCTCGACACCAGTGACTCGGGCTTCAGCCAGGGCGTGGCTTCGCTGACGAGTCGAATCTTGTCTTGGTCGCGGTCAAGGATGTACCACGAGCCCGGGTGACGATCTCCCCAGGCGTGAAAAAGCAGCTTGCGGTTGTCCCGGCTCCAGTCGATTTCGGAGATCATCCGGCCAGGAAACCGGGCCAGCAATCCGGAGTGCAGCCTGGCCCATTCGGATTGCTTGTCCAGGTAATCGATGGTTGGTGTGACGGCATCGTAGAACACGCCGTAGGGCGGACCATCGAAGCCTGCGCGGAGCACGCCGGCGATCGCCATGTCGGGTCTTCCGGCAAGACGCGTACGCGTGCCGGCTGCGAGGTCGACACGGTAAAGCGCTGCAGGTTCGCCGTCGTCACTTATGGTGGCGTATGCGGTGTTGTTGTCGGCTTCCACGTGCAGCAGGGACATTCCCCAGCCCGCGAGGGATCTGGGAACCGGTTTCCAGTCGGCCGCGGCATCGGGTCGATACATGAGGACGGGGCGGTCGTTGTTGTCATAGGTGGTGCGAAGCCGGGCACGACCTGCGTGGTCGAAGGTGAAAGTCGCGCTTTCCCGAACCTGCTCCTGGAGCTCGCGGCGTCCGGTACGGGTATCGACCTTGTAGATGGCCGTGGTGAGGTTCTCGTCCCCAGCGCTGCGCGGCCATGCAGTGAAGTCCACCAGAATCGTTCCGGGCTGCTGGTCCAGCACCTTGACCACCGAGGCAAAGCCCGCGTCCTTGTGGAACGCCGCGCGGCTGCCGCTGCCCGGAATGTAGGCGAACAGCGTGCGCTGGTTCTTGCCACGCACGTCGGATGTGAACAACTCCCCGGTGGAGTAGGGGCGCGCCTTGAGCGGTTCCATCTCGGCGCGCGACAACACCAGTTGGTCGTCTGCGCTCCAGATCACATCGGTGACATGGTGCTGTCGACCGAAACGCAGCACCTGGTTCTGCCCACTGCCGTCCAGGGGGACGACGACAAGCTCCGTCTCCGTGCCGTCAGAGGTCGGTCTCGACAGGGCGAGATGGTTGCCGTCGGGTGACATGGTGACTTCGGTGAACTCGGCATGGCGCGAAAAATCCATCGCCGAAGGCACCTGCGCAGTGGCAACACCCGTCCACGATGCCGCACAGGCGAGCAGCGCAGCCATGGAAAGACGCATCCCCATCATGATCATCCCCTTGTCCGCCGCACCCCTGCGGCATGCCGAGCATACGCTGGACAAGGGCAGCGTCATCGAGCCCGGATTCAGGGTGCTACACCTCCAGCGTGGCCAGGTCGCCCTTCTGTTCCAGCCAGGCCTTGCGGTCGCTGGCGCGCTTCTTCGCCAGCAGCATGTCCATCAGGCCGCGGGTGAGCGCCTCGTCGTCGTTGGTCAGTTGCACCAGCCGGCGGGTGTCCGGGTGGATGGTGGATTCGCGAAGCTGCTGCGGGTTCATCTCGCCCAGGCCCTTGAAGCGGGTGATCGACACCGTGCCCTTCATTTTCTCGCGTTCGATGCGCTCGAGGAGAATGCGTTTCTCCTCCTCGTCGAGCGCGTAGAACACCTGCTTGCCGACGTCCACCCGGAACAGCGGCGGCATCGCCACGAACACGTGGCCGGCCTCGACCAGCGCCGGGAAGTGGCGCAGGAACAACGCGCTGAGCAGGGTGGCGATGTGCAGGCCGTCGGAGTCCGCGTCGGCGAGGATCACCACCTTGCCGTAGCGCAGGCCGCCGAGGTCCGGCTTGCCGGGGTCGCAGCCGATGGCCACGGCCAGGTCATGCACCTCGGTCGAGGCGAGCACCTGCCCGCTGCCGACTTCCCAGGTGTTGAGGATCTTGCCACGCAGCGGGAGGATCGCCTGGAAGTCCTTGTCGCGGGCCTGCTTGGCGCTGCCGCCGGCCGAATCGCCCTCCACCAGGAAAAGCTCGGTGCGCGAGAGGTCCTGTGAGATGCAATCGGCCAGCTTGCCGGGCAGGGCGGGGCCCTGGGTGACCTTCTTGCGGGTCACCTGCTTTTCGGTCTTGAGGCGGGCCGATGCGCGTTCGATCGCCAGCTGGGCGATCCTCTCGCCGAGGTCCGTGTGCTGGTTGAGCCACAGCGAGAACGCATCGTGCGCGGCGGATTCGATGAAGCCGGCAGCCTGACGCGAGGACAGCCGTTCCTTGGTCTGGCCTGAGAACTGTGGCTCCTGCATCTTCAGCGAGAGCACGAAGGCCACGCGATCCCAGACGTCTTCGGGGGCCAGCTTGACCCCGCGCGGCAGCAGGTTGCGGAAGTCGCAGAACTCGCGCAGCGCGTTGGTCAGGCCGCTGCGCAGGCCGTTGACGTGGGTGCCGTGCTGCGCGGTAGGGATCAGGTTGACGTAGCTTTCCTGCACCAGTTCGCCTTCCGGGATCCACGCCACGGCCCAGTCGACGATCTCGGTGTCCTTCCGGAGCTGGCCGACGAACAGTTCGGCCGGCAGCGCCTCGGTCTGCGTCAGTTCGCCCTTCAGGTAGTCGCGCAGGCCATCCTCGTAATGCCATTGCGCGCGCTCGCCGCTGGCTTCGTCGAACAGGGTGACGGTCAGGCCGGGGCAGAGCACCGCCTTGGCGCGCAGCAGGTGCTTGAGTGCACGCAGGGCGAACTTGGGCGTGTCGAAGTACTTCGCATCCGGCCAGAAGCGCAGGCGCGTGCCGGTGTTCTTCCTGCCGACCGTGCCGATGGGCTCGAGCGGTGAGTCGCGGTCGCCGTCGGCGAAGGTCATGCGATATTCGTTGCCCTCGCGCTTGATCACCACCTCGACCCGGTGGGAGAGCGCGTTGACCACCGAGACGCCGACGCCGTGCAGGCCACCGGAGAAGGTGTAGTTGCGATTGCTGAACTTGCCGCCGGCATGCAGCCGGGTGAGGATCAGTTCGACGCCCGGGATGCCTTCGTCCGGGTGGATGTCGACCGGCATGCCGCGGCCGTCATCGGCCACTTCGCAACTGCCGTCGGCATGCAGGGTGACGTCGATGCGCGAAGCGTGGCCGGCCAGCGCCTCGTCCACCGCGTTGTCGATGACTTCCTGGGCCAGGTGGTTCGGCCGCGAGGTGTCGGTGTACATGCCCGGGCGGCGCTTGACGGGGTCAAGACCGGAGAGGACTTCGATGTCGGCGGCGTTGTAGCGGGTATTCATCGGCGCATTTTACGGGCAGCGGGCATTCAGGCACGCAGGCTAGACTTGTCGCGTCCCGTCATGCGAGACGGGGCAGGAGTCCAAAATGATGAAAAGTCCCAAGAAATTCAGCTCGATCCTGTTTATGGCCGGTGCCACCGCACTGACCCTGGCGGCGGGCGTGGCCGTCGCACAGCAGAAGGACGCCAGGGCGGACACCTCGCAGCAGCAGTCGGCGCAGGACAAGGCGCAGGCCGAGGCCCGCAGGCGCGCCGCTGCGGAGGCCGCCAAGCAGCGTCGCGCCGAGCGCAAGGCCAAGGCCTCGCGTACCGGAGACGCCCGCGAGGAAGAGGAGGAAGATCCGCAGTTCTGAGCCTTTCGCTGCGACTTCCCCGCAACGCCCCGCTCCGGCGGGGCGTTCGCGTTTGCGGGGAGGCCCCGGTAGAATGGCGCTTTCCAGCGAGACGCCCTGACCATGACGACCCCCGCTGCCGCGACGCCCCTCATCTTCGTGACCGGAGGCGTGGTTTCCTCGCTCGGCAAGGGCATCACCGCCGCCTCGCTCGCTGCCATCCTCGAGGCGCGCGGGCTCAAGGTCACGATGATGAAGCTGGATCCGTACATCAACGTCGATCCGGGCACCATGTCGCCTTTCCAGCACGGCGAGGTCTACGTCACCGACGACGGCGCCGAGACCGACCTGGACCTCGGCCACTACGAGCGCTTCGTCAACACCCGCCTGTCCGGCAAGAACTCGATCACCACCGGCAAGATCTACGACAGCGTGATCCGCAAGGAGCGTCGTGGCGATTATCTCGGCGGCACGGTGCAGGTGATCCCGCACATCACCGACGAGATCAAGCGCCGCATCGACGAGGCCACCGCCGGATTCGATGTCGCGCTGGTGGAGATCGGCGGCACCGTGGGCGACATCGAATCGCTGCCGTTCCTCGAGGCGATCCGCCAGCTGCGCATCGAGCGCGGTGCGGAGAAGGTGCTGTTCATGCACCTCACGCTGGTGCCCTACATCGCCGCCGCCGGCGAGATCAAGACCAAGCCCACGCAGCATTCGGTGAAGGAACTGCGCTCGATCGGCATCCAGCCCGACGTGCTGATCTGCCGCAGCGAACAGCCGCTGCCGGAGGGCGAGAAGCGCAAGATCGCGCTGTTCACCAACGTGCCCGAGCGCGCGGTGGTGTCGCTGGTGGACGTGGACAACATCTACAAGATCCCCTTCCGGCTCAACGAGCAGGGACTGGATGCGCTGGTGGTCGAGCAGCTGCGGCTGGAAGGCAATGCCGCTGCGCATGCGGATCTCGCCGAATGGCAGGGTGTGGTCGATGCGACCGAACACCCGATCGACGAGGTCACCATCGCCGTGGTCGGCAAGTACGTCGATCACAAGGATGCGTACAAGTCGGTTGGAGAGGCGCTGCGCCACGGCGGCATCCGCCAGCGCACGCGGGTCAACCTGAAGTGGCTGGAATCGCAGGACGTGGAGCGCGAGGGCGCGGCGATCGCACTGGCCGGCGTGGACGGCATCCTGGTGCCCGGCGGCTTCGGTGACCGCGGCTTCGAGGGCAAGGTGCAGGCGGCGCAGTACGCCCGCGAGCACGGCGTCCCGTACTTCGGCATCTGCTATGGCATGCAGGCGGCGATCGTCGACGCGGCCCGCAACAGGGCGGGCCTGGACGGCGCCAACAGCACCGAGAACGACAAGGCCTCGCCGCACCCGGTCATCGGCCTGATCACCGAGTGGCGCACGTCCAGCGGTGATGTCGAGCGCCGTGACGAGGCCAGTGACCTCGGCGGCACCATGCGCCTAGGGTTGCAGCAGCAGCGGATCAAGCCGGGCACGCGGGCCCACGCGCTGTATGGCAAGGACGTGGTCGGCGAACGCCATCGCCACCGCTACGAATTCAACAACCACTACAAGGCGCAGCTCGAGGACGCCGGCCTGGTGTTCTCCGCCAAGTCCGCGGACGACACCCTGGTCGAGATGATCGAGTGGCCTGAGCATCCCTGGTTCATCGCCTGTCAGGCGCACCCGGAATTCCTGTCCACGCCACGCGGCGGCCATCCGTTGTTCGTCGGCTTCATCCGCGCCGCGCGCGAGAAGAAGCACGGGGGCAAGCTGCTGGAGGAAGCGGCATGAACCTGTGCGGCTTCGAGGTCGGGCTGGACCGGCCTTTCTTCCTGATCGCCGGGCCCTGCGTGGTCGAGTCGCTGCAGTTGCAGCTCGACACTGCCGGCCAGCTCAAGGAAATCACCGGCGAGCTGGGCATCCCCTTCATCTTCAAGTCCAGCTTCGACAAGGCCAACCGCACGTCGATCTCGAGCTTCCGCGGCCCTGGCATGGAAGCGGGCCTGAAGGTGCTGGCGGAGGTGAAGCGCCAGCTCGGCGTGCCGGTGCTGACCGATGTGCACGAATACACGCCCATGGATGAGGTCGCCGCGGTGGTGGACGTGCTGCAGACCCCGGCCTTTCTGGTGCGCCAGACCGATTTCATCACCCGCGTATGCAGCGCCGGCAAGCCGGTCAACATCAAGAAGGGCCAGTTCCTTTCGCCGTGGGACATGAAGCCCGTGGTCGAGAAGGCGAAGTCCACCGGCAACCACGACATCATGGTCTGTGAGCGCGGCGCCAGCTTCGGCTACAACAATCTCGTCTCCGACATGCGCTCGTTGAGCGTGATGCGCGACACCGGCTGCCCGGTCGTGTTCGACGCCACCCACTCGGTGCAGTTGCCTGGCGGGCAGGGCAATGCCAGCGGCGGCCAGCGCGAGTTCGTGCCGGTGCTGTCGCGCGCGGCGATGGCGGTGGGCATCAGCGGCATCTTCATGGAAACCCATCCGGATCCGTCGAAGGCACTCAGCGACGGACCCAATGCCTGGCCGCTCGGCAAGATGCGCGCACTGCTCGAAACGCTCAAGGAAATCGATGCGGTGAGCAAGCGCAGCGGCTTCCTCGAAACCTCACTTTGATCCGAAACGAAACCGAGACAGATGACCACGATTGCCAAAGTCCACGCCCGCGAGATCCTCGATTCCCGCGGCAATCCCACCCTTGAAGCCGAAGTCACGCTGGCCGACGGCAGCTTCGGCCGCGCGGCGGTGCCCTCGGGCGCATCGACCGGTACCAAGGAGGCGGTGGAACTGCGCGATGGTGACAAGACCCGCTACCTCGGCAAGGGCGTGGGCAAGGCGGTCGAGAATGTCAACGGCACGATCGCTGATGCATTGAAGGGCATGGACGCCGCCGACCAGAAGGCGGTCGATGCGCGCCTGATCGACCTCGACGGCACCGAGAACAAGGGCCGGCTCGGCGCCAACGCGCTGCTGGGCGTGTCGATGGCGACCGCGCACGCCGCCGCCGCCGCGCGCCGCGAGCCGCTGTGGCAGTACCTGGCTGGCGGTCGCGCGCCGGTGCTGCCGGTGCCGATGATGAACATCATCAATGGGGGTGCGCATGCCGACAACAACGTCGACCTGCAGGAGTTCATGGTGCTGCCGGTCGGCTTCGACCGCTTCTCCGAGGCGCTTCGCGCCGGCACCGAGATCTTCCACGCACTGAAGTCGGTGCTGAAGGGCAAGGGCCTGTCGACGGCGGTGGGAGACGAGGGCGGCTTCGCGCCCGACCTGCGCAGCAACGCCGAGGCGCTCGACACCATCATGGAAGCGATCGGCAAGGCCGGTTACAAGGCCGGTGACGACGTCCTGCTGGGCCTGGACGTGGCCTCCAGCGAGTTCCACGACAACGGCAAGTACAACCTGACCGGAGAGGGCAAGCGCCTGACCTCCGAGCAGTTCGCCGACTTCCTCGCCGACTGGTGCCAGCAGTACCCGATCGTCACCATCGAGGACGGCATGGGCGAGCATGACTGGGACGGCTGGAAGCTGCTGACCGAGAAGATCGGCCGCAAGGTGCAGCTGGTCGGCGATGACCTGTTCGTCACCAATCCGCGAATCTTCGCGGACGGCATCAAGCAATCGGTGGCGAACGCGATCCTGATCAAGGTGAACCAGATCGGCACCCTGACCGAGACGCTGGAAGCCATTGCCATGGCCGATGCCGCGAAATACGCGGCGATCGTCTCGCACCGCTCCGGCGAGACCGAGGACACCACGATTTCCGACATCGCCGTGGCCACCACCGCGACCCAGATCAAGACCGGTTCACTGTGCCGCAGCGATCGCGTGGCCAAGTACAACCAGCTGCTGCGCATCGAGGAGCAGCTCGGTGCCGCCGCCAGGTACGCCGGGCGTGACGCCTTCGTGTCCATCACCCGCTGACGCCGGATGCGCGCCTCGCGCCGCCCGCTGCTGCTGATCGCACTGGTGCTGCTGGCCCTGCTTGGCTGGCTGCAGTACCGGTTGTGGTTCGGCGTGGGCGGGCAGCGTGAGGTCGAAGGACTTCAGGCCCAGGTGGCGCGGCAGAAGCAGACCAATGCCGATCTTGGGCTGCGCAATGACGCACTTGCCGCGGAGGTGCGCGACCTCAAGGATCCTGCATCCGGTGGCGCGGCGATCGAGGAGCGCGCGCGCGACGAGTTCGGCCTGATCAAGCCGGGGGAAACGTTCTATCGCGTGGTCGATGAGCGCCCGAAGCCGGTGCCCGAGCCGCTGCCCGAACAGGTGGCGGAAGAGTGAGTATGCGCCACTGGTGCGTGATCCCGGCCGGTGGCAGTGGTACGCGCTTCGGCGGCGACACGCCCAAGCAGTTCATCGAGGTGGCCGGTCGCAGCATCCTCATGCATACGCTGGACATGCTGCTGTCGCATCCGCGGATCGCCGGCGCGGTGGTGGCATTGCCGGAGGATGCGCAGACGGACGCAGTGGCCGACACGCTGCACGGCAAGCCCGTCCTGCGGTGCGTGGGAGGCGCGAGTCGTGCCGCGTCCGTGGCGAATGCGCTGGCGGCGTTGCCGTCGGAAGTGGCCACCGACTCTGCGGTGCTGGTGCACGATGCCGCGCGACCGAACCTTGCCCATCGTGACCTGGATGCGCTGTTCACCGCGCTCGAGGTGCATCCGGACGGTGCGATTCTCGCCGCGCCGGTGCGCGATACGCTCAAGCGCGCCGACGGGGCAGGCGCAATCGCCGCCACTGAACCGCGAGAGGGGCTCTGGCGTGCGTTCACTCCGCAGGCCTTCCCGCGTGCCGCGCTGTCGGACGCGCTCGCGTCTGCTGCTGCCCGTGCCACCGAAGTCACAGACGAGGCGATGGCGATGGAACTCGTCGGTGTCCACGCGCGTCTGGTCGAAGGCAGCGAGGACAACTTCAAGATCACCACCCGCGCCGACTTGGCGCGCTTCGAATACCTGGTGTCGCAGCGATGACCGAACCAACACCTCCGCGCCTCCGCATCGGCCAGGGCTTCGACGTGCATGCCTTCGGCGAGGGCGACCACGTCATGCTGGGCGGCGTGCGGGTGCCGCACGAACGCGGCGTCGTCGCGCACAGCGATGGCGACGTGGTGATCCATGCCCTGTGCGACGCGATCCTCGGAGCGCTTGCGCTGGGTGACATCGGTCGGCACTTCCCACCCTCCGACATGCGCTGGAAGAATGCGGCGAGCATCGAGTTCCTCCGCCACTGCCGCGCGCTGGCCGGGGAGCGCGGATGGCGGATCGGCAACTGCGACGTGACCGTGATCTGCGAGCGCCCGAAGGTCGGGCCGCATGCGGAGGCGATGCGCACGCTGCTGGCGGCCGAGCTTGACGTGGATATCGATGCGGTGAGCATCAAGGCGACCACCAGCGAGCGACTGGGCTTCACCGGGCGAGGCGAGGGCATCGCGGCACAGGCGATCTGCCTGCTGGTGGCCGGTTGAATCCGCTTGATGGGCTGGCCCGGGCGCACGGCGCGCCGGTGCTGGCGGCGCGGATGCGCGAGGCGGAGGAGGACTTCTTCGTCGAGGAAATCGATGCGTTCGCGGCCAGCGGTGCCGGCGAGCATCTGCTGCTGACCGTCGAGAAGCGTGGCATGAACACGCTGTTCGCGGCGCGACGTATCGCCCGCTGGGCGGGCGTGGCGGAATCCGCAATCGGTTATGCCGGCCTGAAGGACCGCCATGCCATCACCCGGCAGCGCTTCTCGGTATGGCTGCCGAAGAAGGTGGCGCCAGTCCTCGAAGCACTCGACAGCGACCACCTGCGGGTGCTCGCGCATGCATGGCACAGTCGCAAGCTGCCGCGTGGCGCGCTGGCCGGCAACCGCTTCGTGCTGCGGCTCCGCGATGTGCAGGGCGTGCGTGATGCCATCGAGACGCGGCTCGCGGCGATCGCCGGGAGTGGCGTGCCCAACTACTTCGGCGAGCAACGCTTTGGCACCGCCGGCGACAACGTGGCCCAGGCGCTGGCGATGTTCGCCGGCCGCCGGGTGCGCCGCGAGGAGCGTTCATTGCTGCTGTCGGCGGCGCGTTCGGAAATCTTCAATGCGGTGCTTGGCGAGCGGGTGGCGCGCGGGAACTGGGCCGCTGGCATCGATGGTGACGTGTTCATGCTCGAGGGCAGCCAGAGCGTGTTCGGACCGGTGGATGTGGATGCCGGCATCGATGCGCGCCTCGCCGCCTTCGACATCCACCCGACCGGGCCCATGTGGGGGCGCGGTCCGCTGCGCAGCATCGGCGAGGTGCAGGCGATCGAAACCGAGGTTGCCGCGGCCCATGTCACCCTGCGCGAAGGACTGGAGGGCGCGGGGCTCAAGCAGGAGCGGCGCAGCCTGCGCCTGCCGGTGCGCGGGTTGGCATGGACATGGCTGGACGAAGGCAGCCTGGAGCTGCGCTTCGAGTTGCCGCCGGGTGCCTATGCCACCGTCGTGCTGCGTGAACTGGGCGAGGTGATCGACACGCGTCGGGCGTGATGTGCCGCGTTCTCAGCGGCGGGGCTTGAGCAGCACCAGCACCGCGCCGGTGCCGCCCTGCGCGGCCGGCGCGGAGTGGAAGGCGAGCACGTCCGCACGCTGGCGCAGCATCCGGTCCACCAGGTTCTTCAGCACTGGCACGCCTTCTGCGGAGTAGCGGCCCTTGCCGTGGATGACGCGCACGCAGCCGATGCCTTCGCTGATCGCGTGGCGCAGGAATTCGCGCAGCCAGCCTTCCGCGGTCTTCGCGTCGACGCCGTGCAGGTCGAGTTCGTCGCCGGCCGCGTACTCGCCGCGCGCGAGCTTCTTCAGCACGCGTGGCGCCACCTCGTCGCGTCGATAGCTGAGCGCGTCACCGGCACCGAGCAGGTGTTCATCAAGCGCGAGGCGGAACGCATCGCGGGCGTCAGCCTCGTCGCGCTCGCGCATCGCGGCCCGCGGTTTCGGCTTGGGACGCGTCGGTGCCTCGACCTGCGCCTTGATTTCACGTACCTCGCCGATCGCAGCCCGGAACAGCGTGGCGTCGTCTGCCTCGTCATCGGAAGGGGGATCGGAACGGCAGCGCATGTGGAGACTGTAGCCCGGGGCGGGTCCGGTATCATGACCGCTTCGCAACGAGGGACTCCATGCGCATCCTGGTGAGCAACGACGACGGCGTGGACGCGCCGGGCATCCGCATCCTGGCCGAGGGCCTGCGCGAGGCTGGCCACCAGGTGACGGTGGTGGCTCCCGACCGCGACCGCAGCGGCGCCAGCAACTCGCTCACCCTCGACATGCCGATTCGCGTGGTGCAGCTTGATGACGACACCTGGCGGGTGCACGGCACCCCGACCGATTGCGTGCATCTGGCGCTGACCGGCATGTTCAACGGCCGCGAGGAGCCCGACATCGTGGTGTCCGGGATCAACAACGCTGCCAACCTGGGCGATGACGTGATCTATTCGGGCACGGTGTCGGCGGCGATGGAGGGGCGTTTCCTCGGCCTGCCCGCCGTGGCGATGTCGCTGGTCACCCGCGACCACGAGCCGCGGCACTTCGGGACGGCAGCGCGTGCCGCGGCGCAGATCGTCGACAGGCTGGGCCGCGAGCCGCTGCCCGCCGACACCATCCTGAACGTCAATGTCCCCGACATCATCTGGGACGATGTCACCGCGTTCGAGGCCACCCGGCTCGGCAACCGCCATCGCGCCGAGGCCTGCATCGCCGCACCCGATCCGCGCGGCCGCGCCTTCTACTGGATTGGCCCAGCCGGGCCAGAGCAGGACGCCGGCCCCGGCACCGACTTCGACGCGGTGCGCCGCGGGGCCATTTCGGTGACGCCGATCAAGGTCGACCTGACCCGCTACCAGGCCCTCGAGCAGGTGGCGAACTGGGTGCAGGGCTTCTCGCTGTCATGATTTCGCGCATGCATCTGCGGCCGGAGACGATCGGGGTCGGGATGACCGGCCAGCGTGTGCGCGACCGACTGATCGACCGCCTGCGCGAGCAGGGCGTGGTTGACGAGCGCGTGTTGGCGGCGATCCGCACGCTGCCGCGCCACCTGTTCGTGGACGAGGCGCTGGCGGCACGCGCCTACGAGGACACGGCCCTGCCGATCGGCCACGGCCAGACCATCTCGCAGCCGTGGGTGGTGGCGAAGATGACCGAAGCGGTGCTCGAAACCCATCCGAAGACCGTGCTGGAGATAGGCACCGGTTCCGGCTACCAGGCGGCGATCCTCGCTGCGCTCGGCCTGCAGGTGTTCACGGTGGAACGCATTGGCGACCTGTTGCGCGGCGCGCGCAAGCGTTTCCGCAAGCTCGGGCTGGAGGTCCGCAGCCGCCACGACGACGGACGGGTCGGCTGGGCCGAACACGCGCCGTTCGACGCGATCGTCGTCACCGCCGGTGCCGCGGCGCTGGAGCCGGCGCTAGTCGAGCAGCTTGCGCCGGGTGGCACCCTGGTGGCGCCGGTGTCGGGGCAGTTGCTGCGGCTGCGCAAGGACGCGGGCGGCGGCATCGAACAGCAGAACCTGGCGCCGGTGAGCTTCGTGCCGCTGCTGGCCGGCATCACGGAATGAAGCGATGAACGAAGCCAGACGCGGCACCGGCGATGCAGCGGCCGAGGGTTCGCTGGGCGAGCAGATCGAGTCGGTGATCGAGCAGTTGCCCGACGACCACCTCACCCTGCGCGAGCTGATCGATGTGTTCGGCGACGAGGGCCTGCTGGTCCTTACCATCCTGTTGACACTGGTGTTCCTGATTCCGGTGTCCATCCCGGGCGTCAGCACGGTGTTCGGTGCGGCGATCCTGATGGTCGGCGTGAGCCGGCTGATCGGCAAGCCGCTCTGGCTGCCGGCGCGGATCCGCGAGCGCCCCCTGCCGGTTGAAAAGCTGCGGCCCGGACTGCGCACCGGACTGACCTGGGTGCAGCGGATGGAGCGCATCAGCAAGCCCCACCGGTTGCCGGCACTGGTGAACGGGCGCGGGATGCAACGGCTCAACAACCTCGCCTTCATTCTCGGCGCGCTACTGTTGATGGCGCCATTCGGTTTCGTGCCTTTCAGCAATACGCTGCCCGCGGTTGCCCTGCTGCTGTTTTCGGTGGGCTTCATCCAGCGCGACGGCGTGTCGATCCTGCTGGCCCACTTGGCCAACCTTGCCACGATCATCTATTTCGCGGTGCTGATCGGGGGCGGGGGCGCGATCCTGCACCAGCTCTGGCAACGCTTCACCGGCTGACGCCTCTCAAGAAGAGATAAGCAGACCCATGATCCCATCCAACACGCGCAGCACGACTTCTCCCGCATTCAGCCCGACCGTACTGGCTGCCGCCCTGGTACCGCTCTTGGTGGCGGTCGGTTGCAGCAGCAGCGTGGTCCGGACTGGCGGCGCGGGAACGGCTGCTTCGTCCCGGCCCGGCACGGCGCCGGTGCGCGTCTCGCAACCCAAGTACGGCGCCACCCAGGTGGTGCAGAAAGGCGACACGGTCTACCGAATCGCCACCAGCAACGGCATCACCGCGCTGGACCTTGCGCTGTGGAACAACATCCCGCCGCCTTACACCATCTACCCCGGCCAGCGCCTGCGCCTGTATCCGGGCGGCAACGTGGCCAGCATCCCGCCGGCACGCAGCCCTGTGAAGCCTGCCCCGACCCGTCCGGCGACACCCCCGGCGCCGGCGGCTGCACCGGTTGCCCGCCTGCCTTGGCGCTGGCCGGCCGACGGTGCGTTGATCAGCACCTACCAGGCTGGAAATCCGACCCGGCAGGGCATCGACATCGCTGGCAACGCGGGGGATCCGGTGCGTGCGGCAGCCGATGGCACCGTGGTCTATTCGGGCTCCGGGCTGGTGGGCTACGGCGAACTCATCATCGTCAAGCACAACGACCAGTGGCTCTCGGCCTACGGCCACAACCGCAAGCGACTGGTCAACGAAGGCGCCCTGGTCAAGGCGGGACAGCAGATCGGCGAGGTGGGCAGTACCGGCGCCACCCGCAACATGCTGCACTTCGAGATCCGCCTGAACGGCAAGCCGGTGGATCCGCAGGCGCATCTGCCGCGCAAGTAGACCCCCGCACGTTCGTACTTTGCAATGGCGGTCTGGCCCGGAGGGGGGGGGCTTCGGGCGCTCGCTTCATGCAGTCCCAGGGCTGCCGGCGATCGCCGGCGCAATCTAGGATTCGCCCTCACTCAGCCCGGTAGCAGGAAGCCCGCCACGACGCGTCGGCCCTCGCCGGCGAGCACGTTGTAGGTCCGCGCCGCCGCGGCATTGGTCATGGCTTCGATGCCGATGCCCTGTCGCAGGCAGGCCGCGGCGACCGCCGCGTGCGGGAAGCCCTGGCGCTCGCCGGTGCCGAGCAGGATCACTTCCGGCGCCAGTGCCAGCAACGCCTCGAGCGTGGCCGGGGTCAATTCGTCCAGATTGCGGACCGGCCAGTCCTCGACCAAGCGCGTCGGTGCGATGATGAAGCTTGATTGCAGCTTGCGCTCGTTCACCAGCGCGGACGTGCCATCGGCACCGCGCAGGATGTATTCGAGATCAGGGCGCTCCTCGACCAGCTGCATGGCCGGTTTCAGGCCCGCGGCAGCACGATGCGGCGCTTCTCGGTGGAGGCCCGGTAGAGCACCGCGACATGCCCGATCCGCTGCACCAGGGTGGCGCCGCTGCGCTCGGCGAGCTGCGCGATCAGCGCATCCCGGGCGTCGCGGTCCTCGGCGCCGACCTTGACCTTCACCAGTTCGTGGTCGGCCAGCAACTGCCCCAGTTCAGCCACCACGGCATCGCTCACGCCCTTGCCGCCGACCTGCATCAACGCCTTCAACTCGTGCGCCTGCCCGCGCAGGAAGCGGATCTGGGCGGAGGTGAGCGAGGCGCTGTCCATGCGGTTCTGCAAAAGGGTGGGGAGGGGGCAGGGTATCATGCGGGCCAGCCCTTCCCGCCCGCCGGGCGCACCGTCCATGTCCCGCAGCAAATCCAGCCATCGCTGGCTCCGCGAGCACTTTTCCGATCCCTACGTGAAGAAGGCGCAGGCCGAAGGGATGCGTTCGCGTGCCGCCTACAAGCTGGAGGAGTTGATCGCGCGTGATCGCTTGCTCAAGCCCGGCATGGTGGTGGTGGATCTGGGCGCCGCGCCGGGTGGCTGGTCGCAATTGGTGCGGCGTGAGCTGGGCGATGCGGGCCGGGTGATTGCGCTGGACATCCTGGACATGCCTTCGCTGGCGGGCGTGGAGTTCATTCTGGGTGATTTCCGTGAGCCTGAGCCGTTGGCACAGTTGGAGGCCACGCTGGCCGGCACGCCGGTGGCCCTTGTGCTTTCGGATATGGCCCCCAATATGTCCGGTGTGGACGCGGTTGATCAGCCGCGTTCGATGTATCTTGCCGAATTGGCGCGCGATTTCGCGCAGCAGCACCTGCGACCCGGAGGCAGCTTCTTGATTAAGCTGTTTCAGGGCACGGGATTTGATGAATACATCCGGGACTTGCGCACTCG
>JAEXBT010000036.1 GCA_023393895.1 Pseudomonadota bacterium | reverse complement strand
CCGTTCGGGTTCGGCAAGGCGCCCGATGGCGCCGAGATGGCGGCGATCAGTGTGCGCTGCCTGGAGGATGTCGAGCTGGACGCGATCAAGCGCACGCCGGTCGACGGCCGTTCGTTCTGAGCCGCCGCCGATGACCGGGCGCCGGCGCGAACTCAACCTGCGCTTCCTGGCCGAGCCGACCGACGTCAACTACGGTGGCAAGGTCCATGGCGGCATCGTCATGAAGTGGATCGATCAGGCCGGTTACGCCGCGGCGGTCGGCTGGAGCGGGCGCTACAGCGTCACCGTGGCGGTCGGCGGGATCCGTTTCGTCGCGCCAATCCGCACCAGCGACCTGGTCACCATCACCGCCAAGCTGGTCTACACCGGCACCAGCTCCATGCACTTCGCCGTCGATGTCAACGCCCGCGACCCGATGGGGGGCGAGGACCGGCTGTGCACGCACTGCGTGATCGTGTTCGTGGCACTGGACGAGGCAGGCAAGCCGGTCGCGGTGCCGCCGCTGACCCGGGACACCGAGGAGGACCGGCGCCTGGCCGAATACGCGTTGAAGGTGATGGAACTGTCCAAGGGGATCGAGCAGACCGTCGAGCGTTATCGCGAGGCCGATGCCGGCAAGGGGTGAGGCGGCGCATCGCCCGACATGGCGAACGAAAAAGCCGCCCGGAGGCGGCTTTTTCAATCGGGGCGACGTGTGGGCTCAGACGCCGGCGATGCGACGCGCGGACACGAAGTGACGGGCCCAGTAGCCATCCAGCTTGGAGACGCTGACATCGCGGCCGGTGCGCGGCGCGTGCACGAACTGGCCGTCGCCGATGTAGATGCCGACGTGGTCCACGGTCTTGCCGCGGCTGAAAAAGACCAGATCGCCTTCGGCCAGCTGCTCGCGGCTGATGCGCTCGCCGCGGGTGGCCATGTCGCGCGAGACGCGCGGCAGCTCGATGCCCAGTGCGGTGCGGAACACGTAGCCGACCAGGCCGCTGCAGTCGAAGCCGGCGGTGGTGGTGCCGCCCCAGCGGTAGGGGGTGCCGAGCAGGCCCAGTGCGCCCTTCAGCAGCTTCTGGATCCGGCTGCTCTTCTCCGAATGCGCGGTGACCGGCGCGTCGCCGGCAGGCATCAGGCCCAGGCTGGGAGGCAGGCTGGCGTTGTCCAGGCCGGCCAGCACCGAGGTGCTGTTGCCGCTGGCAAGGGTCTGGACGTCAGTGCTGCGGGCGGCCGGCACATCGGTGTGTGCCAGAGCGGGGGCCGACAGGGTGGCGGCGAGCAGCAGGGCGGAAATCTGGTGGGTGAAACGGGTGGTGCGTTGGGCGCCGGAGCGGCCGTGGAGAAGCGCTGACTTCATCACGCGGTCTTCACTGTGCTAAACCAGCGGTGAGTGTGCCGCTCCGAACGGTGTGGAATGTTTTTATTTCGTTAGAGTGGCGTTAAGAAGTGGAACTGAATGCACAAAATTCCACATTTTTCGTCACACAGCCCTCACTTCGGCTTCACGCAGCCTTGCTCTTACAGGCTGGCGAGGACCCGCCGCGCGCCGGCCCAGCGCTGCTGCCAGTAGCGCCCATCCAGCCTTTCCAGTCGGACCACGCCCCCGGTGCGCGGGGCGTGGACGAAGCGGCCATCGCCGACATAGATGCCGACATGGGTGACCGTCCCGCCGCTGGCGAAGAACACCAGGTCCCCGGTGGCCAGCTGCGGCGCGGTGATGGAAGGCGCGGCCAGGGCGGAAAGCTCGCGCGAGGTGCGCGGCAGCCGCAGGTTGAGCATGTCGCGGAACACGTAATTCACCAGCCCGCTGCAGTCGAAACCGCTTTCAGGGGTATTGCCGCCCCAGACGTAAGGGGTGCCGACCAGGCTGATCGCGCGGATCAGCACATCGTTGGCCTGCATCGCGCGACTGGCCTCCGGTGCGCTGCCAGTCGCCGCGGCGGGGGCGGATTCGGCCGCCCACAGCGCCGGACTGGCGAAAAACAGCAGCAGCCACGCGCACTTGCGCAAGGGGCGTGCTGGCGTGATGGCGGTGCGGGCGGGATAATGCGGGTTCATCGCCGGTTCTCCTCGAGCCTGTTGGGCTGGAGTTTGGACCCATCTCCCCTTGAATATCAAGTGTTTACTGCGAGTACCTCATGAAGATTGAAAAAGATCGGGCCGTCCGCTTCCATTATTCCGTGGCTGAACAGGGGCAAGAGGCGGTGGAGAGCTCGCATGACCGCGAGCCGCTGGCGGTCCTGATCGGCCACGGCAACATCATCCCGGGACTCGAGAAGGCGATGAAAGGCCGCGAGGCCGGCGACAAGTTCAGCGTCGATGTTCCGGCCGCCGAGGCCTATGGCGAGCGTCGCGACGGCCTGACCCAGCGCGTGCCGAAGAAGCACTTCCAGGGCAGCAAGCTGGAGCCCGGCATGCAGGTGGTGCTCAACACCAACTTCGGGCCGCGCGCAGTGACCATCGAGAAGGTCGGCATGACCACGGTCGACATCGATCTCAACCATCCGATGGCCGGCAAGGACCTTCACTTCGAAATCGAGGTCGTCGAAGTCCGCGAAGCCAGTGCCGAGGAGATCGACCACGGCCACGTTCACGGCGACGGTGGCCACCAGCACTGAGCCGGCTTCGCTCCGGCGCGCGACGACGGCCCGCCTTGTGCGGGCCGTTTTCGTTCCGGGGGGTCCAGGCCGGGCGGCGGGACGACCGCAGCGCGGCACGCTGGCAGCGGGCCAAGGTGCGCCGGGCCATCGCCTAACGCCCCTACGCGCCCTAAACTGTGCAAATGAATACGAAGCACGATGTGGTCATTGCCGGCGCGGGTGTCATCGGGTTGTCGAGCGCATTGGCGCTGTTGGAGGACGGTCGCGGTGTCACCGTGATCGATTCGGGTCGCATCGGTGGTGGTGCCTCGCACGGCAACTGCGGCACCCTGACGCCCAGCCATGCGCCGCCGCTGGCCGCGCCCGGCACCATCATGCGTGCGCTCGGCTGGATGCTGACGCCCGACGCGCCGCTGTACGTGCATCCGCGCATGGACCTGCGGCTGTGGCGTTGGCTCACCTCCTTCGCGCTGCGCTGTAACGAGCGCGACTGGCGCCGCAGCGCCTTCGCCAAGTACGGGTTGCTGGCCGATTCGCGCACCCGTATCCCGGCCTGGATCGAGCGCTACGGACTGGAGTGCGAGTTCGTTGAAAGCGGTGAGGACTACGTGTTCCGCAACGCCCGCCAGCTGGAGGAAGAGCAGTTCGAGGTGCCGCTGCTGCGCGAGCTGGGCGTGTCGGTGGACGTGATCGATGGTCCCGACTACGAGCGCGATGACCCGGCGTTCAAGCCCGGCGTGGCTGGCGCCATCCGCTTTGCCGGCGATGCCATGCTGCGGCCGGATGCCTACGTCCGCGCGCTGGCCGAGGCGGTGCGCTCGCGCGGCGGCACGATCATTGAACACTGCGCGCTGGAGCGGGTCGAGGATGGCGCCGACGGCGTCATCGTCCATGCCGGCAACGGGCCGATGCCGGCGCGCGACTTCGTGCTGGCGACCGGCGCGTGGTCGCCGCTGCTGGCCGATGCGGTCGGCGCGCGCTGGCTGCGCGGCGTGATCCAGCCCGGCAAGGGTTATTCGATCACCTACGACCCGCCGCCGGTGGTGCCCAAGCGCCCACTGATCCTGCGCGACAGCTCGGTCTGCGTCACCGCCTGGGGCAGCGGCTACCGGCTTGGCAGCACGATGGAGTTCTCCGGCTACGACGATCGCCTCAATGAGCGTCGGCTCGGGGCGCTCGAGCGTGGGGCCGCGGTCTTCCTGCACCATCCGGTTGGCCCCAAGGTGCGCGAGCGCTGGTTCGGCTGGCGGCCGATGGCGCTCGACGACGTGCCGCTGATCGGTCCGGTGCCCGGTCGTCCGCACCGCTGGATGGCCACCGGCCACGGCATGATGGGCATGGGGATGAGCGCCGGCACCGGACAGTTGGTGGCCGACCTCATCGCCGGCCGCACGCCCGACGTCGATCCCGCGGCATTCGCGCCGGCACGTTTCGCCTGAGCCGGCGGCCGGGCCGTGTCTGGCGCACAATCGCGGCATCGCCCAGCGGAATGCAGGCATGACGCGCGCCAACCCGACGCCAACCCTGATGACCCCGGTGCAGCCGGGTGAGCGGATCGAGGAGATGGATGTGCTGCGCGGCTTCGCGCTGCTCGGCATCCTGCTGATGAACATCGAGGGCTTCGTCGGCCCGCTGGCGGCTTCGATGTCGGGTCAGGATCCGGCGTTGACCGGCGCCGATCGCATCGTCGACTGGCTGATCTACGTGCTGGTGCAGGGCAAGTTCATGACCCTGTTCTCGCTGCTGTTCGGCATGGGCTTCGCGATCATGCTCGAGCGCGCGCAGGCACGCGGCCGCAACGGCACGGGTCTTTATGCACGGCGGCTGCTGGTGCTGCTGGCCTTCGGCATCGCCCATGCGGTCCTGCTCTGGTCCGGCGACGTGCTGATCAGTTACGCGCTGGTGGGGTTCGCGCTGCTGCTGCTGTTCCGCAACGCGCCGGCCCGCCACCTGCCGGTCTGGGCGATCTCGGTCACGGTGGTGCTGGTCGGTCTGGTGATGGCCCTGGGGCTGATGATGCAGTTCATGGCCGCGATGCCCGAGAGCCAGGCGATGCTCGCCGCGCAGTCCGCCGACATGGCCACGACCATCGAGGCCGAGCGCCAGGCGTATGGCGGCGGCAGTTACGCGCAGGCCACGCTGCAACGGGCGAAGGACACGGCCTGGATGCTGTCGGCGTTGCCGGTGTTCGGATTGCTGGTGCTGGTGATGTTCCTGCTGGGCGCCTGGCTGATGCGCGCAGGCATCATGCGCGACATCGCCACCCATGCACGGGTGTTCCGCCGCCTGCTGCTGGCGGGCTTCGCGGTGGGCCTGCCGCTGGCGCTGCTGTCGGCCACGTTCATGCCGAGCATGGACCCGACGCACCTCGACCTGCGCTCGGCGGGGTGGCAGTCGGTGATGCTTGTCGCCGGCATCCTGATGTCGCTCGGCTACATGGCCATGATCGTGCTGGCGATGCAGCAGCCGGCATGGCGTGTGCGCCTGTCGTGGCTGGCGCCAGCCGGGCGCATGGCGCTGACCAATTACCTCATGCAGTCGCTCATCTGCACCACGCTCTTCTACGGCTACGGGTTCGGCCTGTTCGAACAGCTTCCGCGGGCCTGGCAGCCACTGTTCGTGCTGGCGCTGTTCGCGGCGCAGGTCGCGTTCAGCCACGCCTGGCTGGCGCGCTTCCGCTATGGCCCGATGGAATGGCTGTGGCGCTGGCTGACCTATGGCGTGCGTCCGCGGATGCGCATGGCCATCGCCTGACCGGCCGTGGCAGGTTCGCCATCCTCGCGGCGGACGGCTAATCTGACGCGATGAACGAAGACTTCGACCTGATCGTGCTCGGCGGGGGCAGCGGCGGCCTTGCCGGGGCCTTCCGCGCGGCCGCCCACGGCGCGAAGGTGGCGATACTCGAGCCCGGCGCGCTCGGCGGCACCTGCGTCAACGTCGGCTGCGTGCCGAAGAAGGCGATGTGGCTGGCGGCCGAGCTCGCCGAACAGGTCGAGGCTGCGCGCGGCTTCGGTTTCGACCTGCCGGAACACGCATCCCTCGACTGGGACCAGTTGCTGCTGCGCCGCGGCAGCTACATCGAGAACATCCACGCGGCGTACCGTCGGCGGCTGGAGGCGGCAGGCATCGCGGTGTTCCCGCAGCGTGGACGGCTGTGCGCCGAGCCCGGCACGGTGATCGCCGGCGACCTGCGCTGGCGCGCGCCGAAGATCCTGCTCGCCACGGGTGGCCAGCCGTCGCGGCCGGACATCCCGGGCG
>JAEXBT010000018.1 GCA_023393895.1 Pseudomonadota bacterium | reverse complement strand
CTGGAAACCGGTGACCTGGAATACAACCTGGACACGCTGGAAGTGCGCCGCCAGGGCAAGTTGCTGCAGCTCAATCCCACCGCACTGAAGATCCTGCAGGCGCTGATGGAAGCCTCGCCGGCGGTGGTGACCCGGCAGGAACTCGAAACGCGCGTGTGGGGCGAGGAGCTGCCGGATTCCGATTCCCTGCGGGTGCACATCCACGGCCTGCGCGCCGTGGTCGACAAGCCGTTCCCCATCCAGCTGATCCAGACCCGCCACGGCATCGGCTACCGCATTGCGCCGCCGGATGACGCGCAGTAGCACCAGTCCGGCCACTCGCCGGCCGCGACGCCCGCAGCGGCGCCGGCTGCGCAGCCGCATCAACTGGTCGTTCTTACTGCTGGGCCTGGGCCTGACGCTGCTGTTCGCCTACGCCACCGAGGTGGTGCGGACCCGCGTGCAGAACGAACTGGTAGCCGATGCACTGAACAAGAACATCGCCGAGGCCGCGCTGCAGTACCAGTCGACGGGCAACCCCGACATCGCGCTCAACGTGACAACGATGCGCGCGTTCGTCTATCCGGCCGACCGTTTCGACAACGTCCGCGCCACGCGCCCGGAGTGGGCCGCGCTGAACGATGGCATCCACAACATCGTCGGCGTCGACGAGAACGGAGCTCCGTCGCCCTACCAGCTGGCCGTCCGCAAGACCGACAAGGCCTGGTTCTTCCTGGCTTACGACACCCAGGAGGCGGTCCGCGCCGAGTCGCAGATCAAGCGTGCGCTGCTGTTCGCGGTGGTCGCGTTCGGCGCGTTCTCCCTGTTCCTCGGCTGGTGGTCCGCCGCCAAGGTCATGAGTCCGGTCACCGACCTGGCCCGGCGTCTGAGGCGTGCCGGCAGCAGTTCCGACCCGGAGGCGCTGGCACCGCACTTCGCCGATGACGAGGTGGGTGAGCTCGCGCGCGCTCTGGATGATTATTCCGATCGACTGACCGACGTGGTCCAGCGCGACCGTGAGTTCAATGCCGATGTGAGCCACGAGCTGCGCACGCCGCTGGCGGTGATCCGCAGCGCGACCGAGCTGCTGCTTTCGCAGGACAACCTGGACGACAAGACGCGCCAGCGCCTGCTGCGCATCCAGCGCGCGCAGGAGAACGGCACCGACCTGATCAGCGCCTTGCTGCAGCTGTCGCGCGATGAACGCGGCCATGGCGCTACCGATGTGGCCAAGGTGGCCGAGCATCTGCTGGAAGTGCACCGGCTACAGTTGCGTGGCAAGCCGCTGCTATTGCGGCTGGAAGGAGCGCCGGGCATGACGGTGGATGCGCCGGAGGCGGCGGTCAGCGTCGCCCTGGGCAACCTGATCGGGAACGCGGTCAAGTACACCGCGAGCGGTGAAGTCGTGGTACGCCTGCACGATCGTTCGGTCGACGTCATCGACTCCGGCCCGGGCCTGACCGCGGAGGAAGCGGCCCGGCTGTTCGAGCGCGGGTTCCGCGGGGCGCATGCCGAGCACACGCAGGGCGGAGGCATCGGCATGTCGATCGTGCGCCGCCTGTGCGATCTCTACGACTGGAACGTGCGCGTGGTGCCCGGCGAGGAGCGCGGCGTGGTTGCCACGCTCCATTTCAACTGAATCAGTCCAGATATTCCAGCCAGCCGTGGGTGTCCGGCGTGGAACCGTCGAACAGGCCGAAGAACATCTTCTGCAACTGGCGGGTGATCGGCCCGGCCACGCCTTCGCCGATCACGCGGCCATCGACCGAGCGGATCGGGGTGATTTCCGCCGCGGTACCGCACATGAACAACTCGTCGCACAGGTAGAGGTACTCGCGCGGCAGGTCGCGTTCGACCACACGGATACCCGCTTGCTGCGCAAGGGTGATGATGCTGTTGCGGGTGATGCCGTTGAGCAGCGCGGCGCTCACCGGCGTGGTGTGCAGTTCACCGTTGAAGACCAGGAACAGGTTCTCGCCGGCGCCTTCGCTCAGCAGGCCGGTCGACGCCAGCGCGATGCCTTCGCCGAAGCCAAGGCGGCGGGCCTCGCGCGCGACCAGTTGCCCGGACAGGTAGTTGCCACCGGCCTTGGCACCGGCGGGAATGGTGTTGGGTGCGAACCGCTGCCAGCTGGAGACGCAGGCATCGATGCCGTTCTCCAGCACGCCTTCGCCCAGATAGGCGCCCATCTTCCACGCCGCCACCGAGAACTCGACCGGCGTGTCGGCGCTGAGTCCGAAACCGCCCAGGCCGCGTAACGCGAACGGGCGCAGGTAGGCGGCGCCGAACCCGTTCCTGCGCAACACCTCGAAGCAGGCGGCATTGATCTCCTCTAGGCCGTAGGGCATCGGCATGTCGTAGATGCGCGCCGAGGCGAACAGGCGCCGGTTGTGGTCGGTCAGGCGGAAGATCGCCGGCCCCTTCGGCGTTTCGTAGCTGCGGATGCCCTCGAAAACGGAGGAGCCGTAATGCAGGGCGTGCGCCATCACGTGGGTGGTGGCTTCGCCCCATGGCTTGATCCGTCCGTTGTGCCAGATCCAGTCGGGATACCGCATGGCGCGCTCCGGTAGTGAATGCGGCATTCTCACCCGCCTCGGTGCAGGCCGGCAAACGCGACGGTCAGAGGGTGATCCAGAGGCAGCCGAAGTGGCGCCTCAGCCCGAACGTGGTGCGGCTGGTGGCGATGCCATCGCGGCGGCTGCTCTGTTCGATGCGCAAGCCGGTGGGCGGGCGCGGCTTGGGATAGACCGGGACGAAGTTGCCTTCGTCATCCTCCACCCAGCGGGGTTCGGCGTCGATGCCGCCGCCGGAAGGCACGATGTCCACCAGCGGCCGTTTCGCGATCGCTTCCAGTTGCGCGAAGACCCGGTAGGCGTTGTTGCGATCCATGCCGACCCAGTGGTAGAGACCCGCAAGCCGGTTGGCGTCCTGCATCTCAATCGCGTACGAAACCTCGTAGCTAAGCTCGTCGAGGGTGCGCGCACAGGTGCCGCGATTGGGGCGCCCGAGCAGCGTGCCGGCACCCGGCGAACGGTAGGCGATGCGCTCGCTGGCATCGATTGCGGCACAGGGCTTGTCGGTGACGATGGTGCGGCCATCGGCGCCGGTACAACGCCGCACCTGCTGGGCGTGGGCAACAGAGGCGCCGCCATTCCACGGGCAAAGCGGAAGCAGGCAGAGGAGGAGGACGGCGCGTTTCACTTCGCCAATCTAGCGGTTGTGCGGCGTCGTGCAACCCGGCGCAGGGGCTCCCGTTCAGCGCTTATCAGAAGCGCGCGAAATAGCAGCCGCGATATTCCGTGACCTGCATCTGCACCGGCGAGCCATTGGCGAGCGCGAGCTGCAGGTAACCGGTGGTGTCACCGGCGGACGGCGAGGGGGCGAAAGCGGTCAGGGCGCCGAGCTCGGTCAGGTTGCTCGACGCCACGCGTTCACGCGCCATGCTTTCGAGCCGGCTCAGGATGCCGCGCGCGTCGCGCTGGTTCAGCCCGACCCAGTGGTAGTTCTCGGAAATGCGGTTGATGTCGCGGCTGGCGAATGCGTAGCCCAGATCGGCCTGCAGCTGTTGCGGGCTTCGCGAACAACCTGACTTCGCCGGGCGCGGCCCCAGGCCGACCGGGGCACCGACCGCGCCGTTGGCGTCGTACTGCAGGTCGGCGGCCGAATCCTCGCGGGCGATTGCCTTGGCCACGTGCATCGGCAATGCCACCCGGGAAGCCGAAGAGGCGCATGGGCCATCGGTATAGGTAACCGATCCATCGCCCGCGACGCATTTCTGCACACTCGCAGAAGCGCTGCCAAGCCCGCCGAGCGCGGGGATCGAGAGCAGGCAGGCGGTGGCGATGGCTGAAGCAAGCGTGGCGCGAATGGCGTTCATGACATTGCGTTCGTGTCGGGGGATGGGTCCATCCTCCGCGCGGCAACGTCAACAGGTCGTCCAAAAACCGCTGGTTTCAGTGAACCTGAAATGACCTCACTGCATTCGCGCGAGCACGTTCAGTGTCGGTTTCGACAAATTCAGCGTGTAGAAGTGAAGGGCGGGTGCACCTCCCTGAATCAACCGCTCGCACATGCGCGCGACGAGATCGGCGGCGAACTCGCGCACCGCGACAGCATCGTCGCCGTAGGACTGCATCCGCTGCACGATCCAGCGCGGGATTTCCGCGCCGCAGCTGGCGGAGAAGCGTCTCAGCTGGGCGAAATTGGAGATGGGCATGATGCCCGGCACGATCGGGATCTCCACGCCAGCGGCGCGCACGTCTTCCACGAACCGGAAGTACGCATCGGCGTTGTAGAAGTACTGGGTGATCGCCAGGTCCGCACCCGCGTCGACCTTGCGCTTGAAATGCTGGAGGTCGGCAAGCGCATCGTCCGCCTGCGGATGCGTTTCCGGGTAAGCGCCGACCGCGATGCGGAAGTAGCCGCCGTGCTCGGCACGGATCAGCTCGATGAGGTCGGATGCGTGGCTCAGTTCCCCCGCATCCCCCATGCCCGAGGGCAGGTCGCCGCGCAATGCCACCACCTTCGTGCAGCCGATGCCGCGGTAGTGCTGCAGCATGTCCTTCAACTGGGCCCTGGTGCTGCCGACGCAGGAGATGTGCGGGACCGCGGTGAAGGCATGCTGCCGGGCGAGGTGCTGCACCGTGTCGGCGGTGAACGCCTGGGTGGAACCACCGGCACCGAACGTGCAGGACACGTAGTCCGGCGCGTGCGCCTTGAGCTTGGCTGCGGCGCGGTCGAGCTGCTCGCGCTGCTCGTCGGTCTTGGGCGGGAAGAATTCGAAGGAAACGGGGACGCGCGCCATCGCGGACTCCTTTGTGCGTGCCTGAACGAAGCGGGCGACCGAAGCCGCCCGCCGCGATGCATCAGTAGCGGTAGTGCTCGGGCTTGTACGGGCCGTTCTGCGGCACGCCCAAGTACGCCGCCTGCTCGGGAGTGAGCTGGGTCAGCTTCACGCCGATCTTCTCGAGGTGCAGGCGCGCGACTTCCTCGTCTAGCTTCTTCGGCAGGATGTACACCTTCGGCTCGTAGAAGTCCTTGTTCGCCCAAAGGTCGATCTGCGCCAGCGTCTGGTTGGAGAACGAGTTCGACATCACGAAGCTCGGATGGCCGGTGGCGCAGCCAAGGTTCACCAAGCGGCCTTCGGCGAGCAGGAAGATCGCGTTGCCGTCCTTGAAGGTGAACTTGTCCACCTGCGGCTTGATGTTGGTGCGCTCGGCGCCGCTTTCGTACAGCGCATCGACCTGGATTTCGTTGTCGAAGTGACCGATGTTGCAGACGATCGCCTGGTCCTTCATCGCCTTCATGTGGTCGAGGGTGATGACATCCTTGTTGCCGGTGGTGGTGACGTAGATGTCGCCCCAGCCGAGCGTTTCCTCGACGGTGTTGACCTCGAAGCCTTCCATCGCCGCCTGCAGGGCGCAGATCGGGTCGATCTCGGTGACCACCACGCGGGCGCCGTAGGCACGCAGCGAGTGCGCCGAACCCTTGCCGACGTCGCCGTATCCGCAGACGACGGCGACCTTGCCGGCCAGCATCACGTCCATCGCGCGCTTCAGGCCATCGGCCAGCGACTCGCGGCAGCCGTACAGGTTGTCGAACTTCGACTTGGTGACCGAATCGTTGACGTTGATCGCCGGCACCAGCAGCTTGCCGTCCTGCGCCAGCTGGTAGAGGCGGTGCACGCCGGTGGTGGTCTCCTCGGAGACGCCCTTCCACTCGGCCACGACCTTGCCCCAGAAGCCCGGGCG
>JAEXBT010000235.1 GCA_023393895.1 Pseudomonadota bacterium | reverse complement strand
ATTCCAGCGCATCCTCCAAGCGCTCGTATCCCACCACGGGCAGTGCCGGACCGAAGATCTCGTCCTGCATCGCCGCCATTTCGGGCTTGGCATCAAGCAGCAGCGTGGGTGGAAATGCGCCCTCCGTCGTTTGCCTTTCCCACGCCTGGACGATGCGTGCACCCCGCCCGCGTGCGTCATCAACGAGTTGCTGCATGCGGCCTTCGGCCTTGGCGTCGATCATCGCCGTGTAGTCGCGGGAACGGGTTTTCTCCGGCCACCGTCGGGTGATCGCCTGGCACGCGTGTTCGGCGAAGGCGTCCATCTGCCGCTTCGGCAGCAGCACGTAGTCGGGCGCGATGCAGGTCTGGCCCGCATTCCAGAATTTCGCCGTCACGATGCGGTCGGCCGCGACTTCCAGCGGGAATTCGGCGTGCAGGATTGCCGGAGACTTTCCGCCGAGTTCGAGGGTGACTGGCGTGAGATTGGCCGACGCCGCTTCCATCACCTTGCGGCCGATGCGGGTGGAGCCGGTGAACACCAGATGGTCGAAGGGCAGGGCGGATAACGCAGCCGATACCTCGGCGTCGCCGGTGATGACGGTGACGAGCTCGGGTGGCAGGATCCCGGCGATCATCCGTTGCAAGAGATCGGCGGTGGCAGGCGCGTGCTCGGAAGGTTTGATGATCACCCGGTTGCCTGCAGCCAGCGCGTTGACGGCGGGAGACAGCGTGAGTTGCAGCGGGTAGTTCCATGCACCGATCACCCCGACCACGCCCACTGGCTGCGGGTGCAGGCGGGCACGGCTGCCGGTGAAGGTCCAGTTCGGCGCGACGCGGCTCGGACGCATCCAGCGCCCGAGGTGGCGGCGGATGTGGGCGATCTCGTCAATCAGCGGCATCCACTCAAGCAGGCGGGTTTCGTAGGACGCGCGATGCCCGAAGTCGCTGCTGATCGCTTCGATCAGGGCCTGCTCATTGCTGCGGATGGCTGCGGCGAGTGCGTCGATCGCGGCGACGCGCGCGGCATGGCCGGGCATCGGGTCGCGTCTGGTGGCCTCGCGCTGGCGCTGGAACGCAGCGGTGAGTGCGTTGCGGGAATCCGGAATATCATTCATGGCTCATCCTGCCATGCCAGGCCGCAGGATCGTGAGCAGGCGCAATTCCGGACATCACATGCTCGGCCAGCGCGGTGATGGTGAGGCTGGGGTTCACGCCGAGGTTGGCGGAGATCAGCGAGCCATCGCAGACATGGAGGTTCTCGTAGCCATGCACCCGGCCACGTGCGTCGCAAACCCCGGTTTCGGCATCGCGGCCCATGGTCGCCCCACCGATGCAGTGCGCGGTCATCGGGATGTCGAACAGCACCTCCGTCAGGGAGGTCAGGGTGATGCCGCCGAAGCGCTGCGCGAGCTTCCGGGCGAACGCGTTGGCCTGGGGAATCGACGTCGGAATCTTCGGGCCATGGCTTTGCAGTCGCCTGCGGAAGGGCCAGTACCACGGGCGCTCGAGGCGCAGATCGAGGTGCCCGTCGATGGTCTGCATGCACAGCAGGATCATCGACTCCCGCGCCCAGCCGGCCGGGCGCAGCGCGTGCCAGAGCGTACGGGGTTCGTGCAGCAGCATCCACGCGAAGGTCCTCACCCAGTCGCGCTTGCCGCGCGCCATCAGCGTCGAGATCAGGCCCATCGCGTCGGAACCGGCGGGATAGCGCGTGGCTTCGACATGGGTATGCGCATCGAGCTGGACGCCGGAGCCGATCGCGATGCCCTGCGACAGATCGACGCTGCTGCCGGGAAAGCGGACGCCGATGAGCGACTCGGCATTGGTGCGTACGCGCCTGCCGAGCATGCCGGAAAGGCGAGGGAGGTCGCCTCGCGCTTTCGCCCGCAACAGCAGGTCCTGGGTGCCGAGCGAGGAGGCTGCCAGCACCACGCCCCGTGCCCGCAGGCTGCGCCTGCGTCGTCCCAATCCGTACCCTTCGCTGACATCGAGAAGGTAGCCCTCGCGGCCGTCGCCATCACCGAGTGGCCGAATCCGCGTGACCTGCGTCTGTGCAAGCACGTTGGCGCCACGTCGCTCTGCGAGGTACAGGTAGTTGAGATCGAGGGTGTTCTTCGCACCGTGACGGCAGCCGATCATGCAACCGCCGCAACCAATGCAGGACCTGCGCGCTGGGCCTTCGCCATTGAAGTAGGGGTCGGGGCTGTCGCTGCCCGTTGGCTCCTCGTCGTTGCCGAAATGCACCGCGACATCGGTGAGACGATAGCCAGCACCGAGTCCTTCCGCCTCGCACAGCTCACGGAGTCGTTCGTCGGCTGCGCCGATGCGGCGATTCCGGGTGACGCCGAGCAAACGTTGCGCGGTCGCGTAATGCGCTGGCATCAGCGCCTCCCAATCCAAGAGGCCGGCCCATTCGCCGCTTCGCCATACCGAGTCAGGCGGCACCAGCAGCGTGTTGGCATAGGTGATGGATCCACCGCCGACCGCGTTGCCGTGCAGGACCACGACATGACGGAAGAAGCGCAACGAGAAGAAGCCGCGCAGCCCCAGCCATGGCATCCACAGCCAGCGCGCGAGTGACCAGTTGCTGCGAGGCAGCGTGGCCGGCGTCCAGCGCCGTCCCTGCTCGATCACGGCGACGCGATAGCCCTTCTCGGCCAGCCGCAGTGCGGCGACGCTGCCGCCAAAGCCGGACCCGATGACGATGTAGTCGAAGTCGTGTTGCGCGCTCATGCGGGCCGGAAGGCGGGGCGAGACCCCATCCTAGCCGTGCGCGTCGCTGCGATGGAAGAAGCTCAGACCAGGCCGGTGGCGTAGAACACGCCGATGATCAGGAACACCGCGAG
>JAEXBT010000231.1 GCA_023393895.1 Pseudomonadota bacterium | reverse complement strand
GTGTTGGGCCTGCGCCGCGAGCGCGACAAGCTGGAGGCCTCGCTGGGTGGCATCAAGGACATGAACCGCCTACCCGACGCGCTGTTCGTGATCGACATCGGCCATGAGGACATCGCCATCAAGGAAGCCAAGACCCTCGGCATCCCGGTGATCGCGGTGGTCGACACCAACTACGACCCGGCCCTGGTCGATTACGCCATCCCCGGCAACGACGACGCCATCCGCGCCGTGCAGCTGTACGCCCGTGCCGCCGCCGACGCGGTGCTGGAAGGCAAGGCCGCCGCGCCGAACGCCGCCGTGGTGAGCGAGGAAGACTTCGCCGACGCCAACGGTGACGCCAAGCCGGCCCGCAAGGCCCCGGCGAAGAAGACCGCCGCAAAGGCCGAGGGTGGCAGCGCCAATGACGCGGCCGAAGTGGAAGCCGCAGCCCAGGCCGATGCCGAGGCAGCTGCCGCCAGCATCGAAGCCGCGCCCGCCGCGGAATAACCCGCCTGCCGGCCACCTGCGGGTGGCCGGTCGTTGATGGAGCCCCGAACATGGCGAACAAGCCCAAGAACACGCCCGACCGCGACGAGACGCTGGTGACCGCGCCGCTCCTGCCGGGCGAAGACCCCAACGCCGAACTCGATCCAGACGTCGCCGCGCGCGCCGAGGCGCAGGTCGCCGAGAATGAACGGCTCAGCCGCGAAGCCGCTTACGACGACAACGACAACGTCGAGGAATAAGCGTCATCGCCGCGCCACGCCGCCCGTGCATGCTGCGCGGCGGCACACCACACGCGCGCCGGCCGATCGGCCGGCGCGTCCACCACAAGGAAACGAACAATGGCTGACATCACCGCCTCCATGGTCAAGGAACTGCGCGAGCGCACCGGCGCCGGCATGATGGAGTGCAAGAAGGCGCTCACCGAGAACAACGGCGATATCGAAGCCGCGGCCGATTGGCTGCGCAAGACCGGTCTCGCCAAGGCCGACAAGAAGGCCGACCGCGTCACCGCCGAAGGCCGCATCGGCATGGCCCAGGGCGCCGGCAAGGCAGTGCTGGTCGAAGTGAACTCCGAAACCGACTTCGTCGCCAAGGACGGCAACTTCACCGGCTTCGTCGACCAGGTCGCCCAGGCCGCGCTTGAGGCCAACGACATCGAGGCGCTGAAGGCCGCCAAGATCGGCAGCGATACCGTCGAGGAAACCCGCGCCGCGGTCATCGCCAAGGTCGGCGAGAACGTGCAGGTGCGCCGCATGGCCCGCATCGACAGCGCCGACAACATCGCCGCCTACGTGCACGGCGGCCGCATCGGCGTGCTGGTCGAGCTCAAGGGTGGCAACGAGGAACTGGCCCGCGGGATCGCCATGCACGTGGCCGCGATGAATCCGCCCTACATCTCGCCCGCCCACGTGCCGGCCGAGTTCGTCGAGCGCGAGAAGGAAATCGCCCTGGCCCAGGTCAAGGATTCGGGCAAGCCGCAGGAGATCCTCGAGAAGATGATTTCCGGCAAGATCGCCAAGACCGTCTCCGAGATCACCCTGACCGGCCAGCCCTACGTGCTGAACACCGACCAGACCGTCGAGGCCGCTCTGAAGGCCGCGGGTGCCGAGGTGGTGCGCTTCGAACGCCTGGCCGTCGGCGAGGGCATCGAGAAGGTGAAGGAAGACTACGCCGCCGAGGTGATGAAGCAGGCCGGCCTGGCCTGATCACCCCGCGATGTCGTAAAAGCCCGCCCCTGTGGCGGGCTTTTTCGTGTCCACGAGCGGCTGAGTGGCCGGCCGCCACGCCATTGGCGCTCAGCTGCCGTCGTCGGCGCGTGAGCGCAACGCCCCGGCGCGGTGCTAGCGTGCGCACCGGTACTCCCATCTGCATCGGCACCATGGATCTCAAGAGCGGCTATCCCTTCTGGGCGGTGAAGAACGGCTTGATGCACGCGTTCCCGCCCGTCGCCCGCGACCTGCGGGTCGACGTCGCGATCATGGGGGGCGGCATCACCGGCGCCCTCATCGCCGATGAGCTGGCAGCGCATGGCCACGCGGTCGCGGTCATCGACCAGCGTGACGTGGGCTGGGGCAGCACGGCCGCAAGCACGGCGTTGCTGCAGTACGAGATCGACACCCACATGACCGATCTGGCGAAACAGCATGGCGAGGCTGACGCGGTGCTGGCCTATCGCGCCTGCCTGGATGCCATCGAGCTGCTGGCCGACAAGGCCAGGCAGGTGGGTGATGTCGATTTCGCCCATGCCGAGAGCCTTTACTTCGCCAGCGTGGGCCGGCATCGCGGCGCGTTGCGCGACGAGTTCGAGATGCGCCAGCGGCATGGCTTCCCGGTCAGCTGGCTGGACGCCGGCGACGTGCAGGCGCGCTTCGGCTTCGAGGCGCCGGCCGCGATCCTCTCCAGCCAGGCCGCGCGCATCGATCCCTATCGGATGGCCTATCGCCTGCTGATGCGGCTGGAAAAGCGCGGCGTGCCGGTGCACGACCGCACTCCGGTCGAACGCATCGCGGCTGGCGCACGCAGCGTTACCCTTCAAACCACCGGGGGCCATCGCATCGAAGCCCGGCATCTGGTGATGGCCACCGGCTACGCGGCGCAGACCTTCCTGCACAGGAAGGTGGCGGCCAACCGCAGCAGCTACGCCTTCATCACTGACCCGATCGAGCCGGCAACGCTGGGCGCGCTGGCGGACACGATGGTCTGGGAATCTGCCCGTCCCTACCTCTACCTGCGCAGCACCGGCGATGGCCGCCTGCTGGTGGGCGGCGAGGACGACAAGGTCGACATCCCCGCGCGGCGCGACGCACGGGTACCGAAGAAGGCCGAGAAACTTGCCCGGCGGGTGCGCGAACTGTTCCCCGATATCCCGGTAGAGCCGGTCTTTTCGTGGGCCGGCACCTTCGCGGAAACCGCCGATGGCCTGCCGTTCTTCGGCGCCGGCGAGGAACACGGCCCACGCGTGTTGTTCGCCATGGCCTATGGCGGCAACGGCATCACCTACTCGATGCTCGGCGCCGGGCTGTTGCGCGCACTCGTCGAGCGACGCAAGCACCCGCTGGCGGAGATTTTCTCCTTCAAGCGCGACGACTGAAGCGTCGGGTGGATGCGTCGCCGGAGTAGAATGGCGCGTCCCCCAGCCCATGGAGCCGCCATGTCCCAGCTCGCCCATCGCCGCGTGTTGTTG
>JAEXBT010000220.1 GCA_023393895.1 Pseudomonadota bacterium | reverse complement strand
CAATCGGACGATGGTCTGCCGGGTCTGGGGGTCGTGCACGCTCTTGTCGGTGTGGGGCAGGTTCATGGTGCGGAACTGGAAAGGATGCGGTGGACGGAGGCGGTGTAGCGCTCGAGCTGACCGAGCGCGACCCATTCGTCGGCGCTGTGCGCCCGGGCGATATCGCCGGGGCCATAGACGATGGCGTTGAGGCCGGCCTGCGAGAACAGCGAGGCCTCGGTCCAGAAATCGACCGCTTCGCCTATTGGCAGCTGCAGCGACTCGGCCAGCGCTTGCGCGGCGCGGCGGCGGTTCTCGGCATCGGCGGCATCGCCGGCCGGGAGCGACGGACCGCGGAAGGTTTCCTCGTAATCGGTGGCTTCCATGGCGAAGCCACGCAGCTGCGCGTGCAACTCGTCCATGGATTGAGAAGGCAGCGGCCGGAAGCCGAAGCGCAGCTCTGCCCGCGGGGCGATGACATTGGCCTTAATACCGCCTTCCACCCTGCCGATGTTGAAGCGCAGGCCCTTCAGCCCGCCGAATTCCTGCGCGACGTGCGCATCCACGTGTTCGAGCGCGCGCACGCCCCAGTGCATCGCCTGATGCAGCGCGCTCGCATCGTGGGACAAGGCTGCACTGGCGTGGCCTGCGATGCCATTGAATTGCATCCGCACCGCGCTGATGCCGCGATGGGCGAGTACCGCCTCGCAACGCGTTGGCTCGGCCACCACCACGTCGCCGAACCCGTGGTCGCGGGCGAGGAAGGCCGCGATGCAACGCGGGTCGTTGGCTTCCTCGTCGCTGGAAAACAGGAAGGCGGCATCGCCGCTGCTGGCCTGCGCGGCCGTCAGCAGGCCCGCTGCCGCCCCCTTGATGTCGCAGGCGCCCAGGCCGATCGCGCGGTCGCCCTCGATCCGCAAGGTAAAAGGATCCGCCGTCCAAGCCGGTGAGTCCGGCACGGTGTCCACGTGCACGTTGAACAGCACCCGCGGCGTGCCGCGACGCGCGAACAGCGAAACCGCGCCGGCACCGTGATCGACCAGATCCAGTTCGAAGTCCGGCAATTGCGTGGCCAGATAGCCGAACAGGCCGCCCTCTGCGCTGATCGCGCGCGGCGGGTTGCGGGTGTCGAAGGACACCAGTGCTTCGAGATGGCGCAGGACCGAATCGAGCATGGCCGTACAGTCAGGAGCGGTCGCCGTTGACTTCGGCCCAGAGCGTAGAGCTCATGCCGAACAGCTTGATGAAGCCCTCGGCCTCCGCGACACCCCAGTCAGCCGACTGCGCATAGGTCGCGCCCTTTGCATTCAGGATATGCGGCGAGGCCACCGCCACCGCATCCACGCGGCCACCATGCGTCTCCAGCGTGACCTCGCCGTTGACCATGCGTTGGCTGGATGCCAGGAAGGCTTCCAGATCGGTCTTCAGCGGATCATGGAAGAAGCCCTCGTAGACCAGCTCCACCCACTTGCGTGCGACGTCCGGCTTGAAGCGGTTCTGCTGCTTGGTCAGCACCGCTTCCTCCAGCGCACGGTGCGCGGCCAGCAGCGCGGTCATGCCGGGGGCTTCGTAGACGATGCGGCCCTTCAGCCCGATCGTCGTGTCGCCGGTATAAAGGCCACGTCCGACGCCATAGGGCGCGAACAATGCATTGAGCCGGGCCAGCAGCTCAGCGCCCGGCAGCGCCTCGCCATCGAGCGCAACCGCCTCGCCCGCGATGAAGCGCAGGGTGACCCGCAGCGTCGCCTTCGGCCATTCCGACGGCGGTGCGCACCAGCCACGCGCGCCCTCGCCCGGCGCCTGCCAGGCATCGATCTCTGCGCCCGACAGCGTCACGCCCAGCAGGTTCTCGTTGATCGTGTACTGCTGCTGCTTGGCGCGCACGCCGAAGCCGCGCTGCTCCAGATACTGCTGCTCGTAGGCTCGGGTCTGGGTGTGCTCCTTCTGAATTTCGCGGATCGGCGCGACGATGCGGTAGTCGCCGCTCGCCTTCACCGCGAGGTCGAAGCGCACCTGGTCGTTGCCCATGCCGGTGCAGCCGTGCGCGATGGCATTGGTGCCGAGTGCCTGCGCGCGCGCCAGCGCGGCATCCACAATCAGGTAACGGTCTGAAACCAACAGCGGATACTGGCCCTGGTAGGCCTCACCCGCCCACACGAACGGCTTGACGAAGCCGTCCCAGATCGACGGACCACCATCCACCGTGACGTGCGTGTCCACGCCCAGTTCTCCGGCACGCTGTTCGATGAAAGCGCGCTCCTCCGCATCCACGCCACCGGTATCCGCGAACACCGTGTGCACGGTCCAGCCCCGTTCCTTCAGCCATGGCACGCAGAAACTGGTATCCAGCCCGCCGGAAAAGGCGAGCACGATGTCGCGGCTGTCGTTCTTGTCGTTCATCGGTTCTTCCTCAGGATTCGGGGAGCGCGAGCGCCGCCATCACCGCCTTCTGCACGTGCAGGCGGTTCTCGGCCTCGTGGATGGCAATGCAGTTGGGCGAGTCCATCACCGCATCGGTGGCCTTGACGTTGCGGCGCAGCGGCAGGCAGTGGGAGAACACGCCGTTGTTGGTCAGCGCCATCTTCCGCTCGTCGACGATGAAATGCCTGTACTGGTCGCGGATCGGCTTCTCGCGCTCCCACTGGCCGAAATACGGCAGCGCGCCCCAGCTCTTGGCATAGACCACGTCGGCATCGCGGTAGGCGCTGTCGATGTCGTGGCTGACCGTGAACGAACCACCGTTGTCGGCCACGTTCTGCTCCGCCCAGCCGATGTAACGCGCGTCCAGCAGGTAGTCCTCGGTCGGGCACAGCAGGGTCACGTCCATGCCCATGCGGGTGGCGATGGTGAGCGCCGAGTTCGCCACCGCGGTATTCAGCGCCTTCGGGGGGTAGGTCCAGGGCAGCACATACTTCTTGCCACGCAGGTCGTCCGTGCCAAAGTGCTCCTGCAGCGCCAGCGCATGTGCGAGTTCCTGGCAGGGATGGGTGATCGTCTCCATGTTGATGACCGGCACCGTCGCGTACTTCGCGAAGCCCTGCAGCACCCGGTCCTGGCGGTCGATCGACCAGTCCACGAACTTCGGGAACGCGCGAACGCCGATCATGTCCACGTAGCGGCTCAACACCCGCGCGACCTCGGCGATGTGCTCCTCGGCCTCGCCGTCCATCACCGTGCCGAGGTCGAACTCGATCGGCCAGGCATCCTTGCCCGGCTGCAGCACCACCGCATGTCCGCCCAGCTGGAAGGCCCCCAGCTCGAAGCTGGTGCGGGTGCGCAGGGACGAGTTGAAGAAGACCAGAGCGATGCCTTTGCCCTTCAGCGCATCGCCGAAGCGGTGCGCCTTGTAATAGGCGGCATCACGCAGCACCGCGTCGATCTCGGCGCGGCTCCAGTCCTGGGTATTGAGGAAATGCTTCATGGCGATGGGGTTTTCGTTGGCTGGAAAAGACGAAACCCGGCACGGGGCCGGGCTTTCAGGAGCTGCATCAACGCAGGACCGGACCGGCGCTCAGTTCTCGCACAGTCGGCGCGCACGCGAAGTCATGCCCGCGGCCATCCAGGCGGCGGACTGATAGGCGTGGGCGGCGGCGGTCAGGGTGTGCATCAGGCGCGCATGGTCGCACGGCCGCCAGCGGCGGACAAGCGTCACGGCTTGACCCGCGTACTGACCATGGGCGTGATGCCGATGCGAATACGCATCCGCCGCCCCGGGTCCTGGGCCACCCGCGAACGGTGTTTGGCGCCACGATAGGCGTAATCCACGTCATAGCCGATGATCCGGCGCAACTCGCCGGGAACCCGAACGTCCCGGCACTGGTCCGGGGCTCGGCCCGGCCCGCCGCAGCGTCGTTCCACCTTGCTGATGGTGACGACCTGCTCCACCGGCTGCACGTTCAGCACCTGCGCATAGTCGTAACGCACCTGCTCAGCAGGGACCAGCGTGTCGTCGGCGCGCAGCGCAGGCGCTGTGACGAGGAACAGGCCGATGGTGATGAGGAACAGTGTGGCGCGCACGGAACTGCCGGCAACGTTGCGGGCCTGCAGTGTAGGCACCGCATCCCGACGCCCCGCTGAACCATGCCCCACCACGCCCCCGGCGCTAGAATTGCCATCCCACCGGGGAGCCGCATGAGCCTGCATCTCTACAACACCCTGAGCCGCCGCATCGAATCGTTCCAGCCGCAGGACCCGCGCGCGCCCACGCTGTATGTCTGCGGCCCGACCGTCTACAACTACGTGCATATCGGCAATGCCCGCGGCCCGGTGCTGTTCGGCGTGCTGGCCGCATTGCTGCGCAGGCGTTTCGGCGGGCTGCGCTACGCCCGCAACATCACCGACATCGACGACAAGATCTATGCCGCAGCTGCCGAGGCCGGCACGCCGATCGGCACGATCGCCGAGCGCTATGCCGCAGCCTACCGCGAGGACATGGCAATGCTGGGCGTGGACGGCGAATTCGCGCCCGACATCGAGCCGGCCGCGACCGACCACATCGCCGAGATCATCGCGATGTGCGAGCGGCTGATCGCAGAGGGCCATGCCTATGCGGCCGAAGGCCACGTGCTGTTCTCGGTGGCGAGCTTCGCGGGCTACGGCAAGCTCTCAAGACGCGATCCGGAGGAAATGCTGGCCGGCGCGCGCATCGACGTGGCGCCCTACAAGCGCGATCCGGGCGATTTCGTGCTCTGGAAGCCGTCCAGCGACGACCTGCCGGGCTGGGATTCGCCCTGGGGCCGCGGCCGTCCGGGCTGGCACATCGAATGCTCGGCGATGGCCGCCGCACACCTGGGCCGGACGCTCGACATCCACGCGGGCGGCATCGACCTGCAGTTCCCCCACCACGAGAACGAGATCGCGCAGAGCGAGTGCGCGCATGGCGGCGCGCCGTTCGCGCGCTTCTGGCTGCACAACGGCATGCTCAACTTCGCCGGCGCGAAGATGTCGAAGTCGCTCGGCAACATCGAGCGCATCCATGACCTGGTGCGCGCCTGGCCGCCGGAGGCGCTGCGTTACGCCCTGCTCTCCGCGCACTATCGGCAGCCGCTGGAATGGAGCGACGCGCTGATCGAGCAGTCGGTGCGCACCCTCGATCGCCTGTACGGCACCTTGCGCGACCTGGGGGATGTCGATGCGGAAGCGCAGATCCCCGCCGGGATCGAAGCCGCATTGGACGACGACCTCAACACGCCGCAGGCGTTGGCGGAAATCGCCCGGCTGGCCGCCGAGGCGCGCAAGGCCGGGGGCGAAGCGCGACGTGATGCCAAGGCTGCCCTGCTCGGCGCCGGTCGTGCGCTCGGCCTGCTGCAACAGGCGCCGGAAGCCTGGTTCGCGCGCGGCGCGTCAGGCGATGACGATGCCCGCATCCAGGGCCTTGTCGATGCGCGGATCGCCGCCAAGCAGGCGCGTGACTTCGCCCGCGCCGACGCGATCCGTGACCAGCTGGCGGCCGAGGGCATCGTGCTCGAGGACACCCCGCAGGGCGTGCGCTGGTCGCGGCGCGGCGTCTAACCGGGCCAGCTGCGGCGACCGCGCCCCGAATGAAAGGACTGAAGTGAACGACACCGTTTTCCCGCTGGAACCGAGCCCCGCCGAAGCGCAGGCTGCGATTGCCGAGGAATTCGCGCTGTTCGGCGACTGGTCGGAGCGTTACCAGTACCTGATCGACCTCGGCCGCAAGCTGCCGGACCTGCCCGACGCGCTGAAGACCGAGGACACCCGCCTGCACGGCTGTCAGTCCAATGTCTGGATCGTCGGCGAAGGCGACGCCGCGCGGCTCGATTTCCGCGCGATCAGCGACTCCGCCATCGTCTCCGGGCTGATATACCTCGCCCTGCGGGTGTATTCGGGCCGCCCGGCAGCGGAAATCCTCGCCACCGACCCGGACTACATCGCCGCGATCGGGCTGGCCAAGCATCTTTCGCCGACCCGCAGCAACGGCCTGGCCGCCCTGCTCGCCTTCATCCGCGAGCGCGCAGCCGCCACGCAGGGCTGACTTCACGTCCGATTGCCGGATGATCGATCCAGACTCCCCCACACCCGTCGGTCCGGCGCCGGCATCCCCGCTGCAGTCACGGGGATTCCGTTGGCTGCTCGCCTATCGCATCGGCACGATGCTGTCCTACCAGATCGTTGCGGTGACGGTCGGCTGGCACGTCTACGAAGTCACCCGCGATCCATGGATGCTCGGCCTGATCGGGCTGGCCGAGGTGCTGCCGTTCTTCTGCGTGGCGCCGTTCGCCGGTTATCTGGTCGACCACCTGCCGCGACGCAAGCTGGGAATGGCTGCCTGTGCCGGTCTCGCGATCAACGCGCTGCTGCTGGTGGCAGTGGCGATGGGACGCTTCCCGGTGCAGGGCGTATGGCCGATCTACGCGGCGATCGCGCTCGGCGGCTGCGCCCGCGCATTCCTCGGGCCGGTCTACAACGCATTGTTCGCGCGCGTGCTCAGGCGCGACCAGTTCGTGCGCGGCGCCAGCCTCGGCAGCGTGGTGTTCCAGACCGGGCTGGTGCTGGGCCCGGCGATCGGCGGCGTGCTGGTCGGCTGGGCCGGCAAGCCGGCCGCCTATGGCGTGGCCGCGGCCTGCGCCGCATTCGCGGTGTTCGCGCTGGCGCGGATGCCGGTCACCGAGCCGGCCCAGATGCAGCAACGCGGTCCGGTGTTCGCCAGCATCGGCGAGGGCCTGCGCTTCGTGTTCTCGCACCAGATCCTGCTTGGCGCGCTGGCGCTCGACATGTTCGCGGTGCTGTTCGGCGGCGCGATCTCGCTGGCACCTGCCTTCATCAAGGAGGTGCTGGATCAGGGTCCGGAGGCACTCGGCATCCTGCGCGGCGCGCCGGCGCTGGGCTCCGTCAGCGTTGCGATCTGGCTCTCCCGCCACCCGCTGCAGGCCAACGCCGGCCGCATCATGCTCGGCGCGGTGGCCTGCTTCGGCGCGTGCATGATCGGTTTCGGCCTGAGCACCGTGTTCTGGCTCTCCGCCTTCTTCCTGCTGCTTTCGGGTGTGTTCGATGGCATCTCGGTGATCCTGCGTTCGACCGTGCTGCAGCTCACCACGCTAGACGAGATGCGTGGCCGGGTGTCATCGGTCAACAGCCTGTTCATCAGCTCCTCCAACGAACTCGGCGCATTCTATGCCGGCTCGATGGCGCGCCTGCTCGGGCTGGTGCCGGCCGTGGTGGTCGGCGGCTTCGTGACGATGGGCGTGGTCGGCGCGACCGCGAAACTGGCGCCGAAACTGCGCCGACTGGATCTTCGCGACCTCCAGTAAGGCATGAAAAACCCCGCCGATGCGGGGTTTTCCGGCTCCTTGCGCGCTCGTGCGCTCAGTCGCCCTGCTGCTTCTGGCGGATCTCCCAGCGCTCCTGCGCATCAATGGTGCGCTCGGCCTGCGGGCGCGCCTCAAGGCGGTCCAGGCCGATCTCCTCGCCGGTATCGACGCAATAGCCGTAGTCGCCCTCGTCCACCCGCTTGATGATGCTCTCGATCTTGTTGATCAGCTTGCGGTAACGATCCCGGGTGCGCAGCTCCAGCGCGTTCTCGGTCTCGCGGCTGGCGCGCTCGGCCTCGTCGCCGATGTCGCGGACCTCGTCACGCAGGTTCTCGATGGTCTGCTTGGATTCCTCGACCAGCTCCTCGCGGCGGGTGATCAGCATCTGCCGGAAGTACTCCAGCTGCAGCGGATTCATGTACTCCTCGTCCGCCGACGGCTTGTAGCCCTTCGGCAGGATCGGGCGTCCGGTCATCTCGTCGGTCTTGTAACTGACCGGCTTCGCCTTGGCCTTGGGCACATCCGCCTTGGGCGTTGAGGTCACCGCGCGCGCCACCTTGCCGGCGGGCAACCTTGGCCGCGCCACCGGCGCGATCGGCGCAGGCGCGGCAACAGGCTTCTCGACCTTCGCCGAGGATGCCTTCGCGGGCGTGACGGTCTTTTTCGCCACCGCAGGCGTGGCCTTCTTGACCGGTGCCGGCTTCGTGGCCGGGGACTTCGCAGGCGCGGCCGCCTTGGCGACGGGTGTCTTCTTCGCGGTCGTGGCGGCCTTCTTCGACGCCGCGACCTTCGTCACGGCCTTCTTCACCGCGGGGGCAGCCTTCTTCGTCACGGTCTTGGAAGCCGTCGGCTTCTTGGCTGGCGCGGCCTTCTTGGCCGGCGCCTTGACCGCTACGGACTTCCTGGCAGCCGCCTTCGCAACCTTCTTTTCCTTGTCCGGCTTGGCAGGCGCCTTCTTGGCGGCCGGCTTGGCGGTGGACTTGGTGGCCTTGGACGCCGGCTTGGCGGCCTTGGCTGCGGTCTTCTTGACGGTTTTCTTGACTGCCACGAATGGTTTCCTTGAAGTTCCCTTGAGGCGGGGAAGCGGGGTGTTATAGCCTAGGCATCCAGCCCCGGCAAGCGCGCCATTATCGCCCACTTTCGCGTGTCGGACCCGTGATTTCCCGTTTACTCATCGCTAGCCTGCGCTTCTACAAGCGCTGGATCAGCCCACTGCTCGGCCAGCGCTGCCGTTTCACCCCGACCTGCTCGGAGTACGCGACGGGCGCGATCGAGCGCTTCGGGCCACTTCGCGGCAGCTGGTTGGCGGCACGCCGCATTGGCCGCTGCCACCCCCTGCACCCCGGCGGCCATGACCCCGTGCCGCCCCGTTCCTGAGCCTGCATCGCCATGACCTCGACCCTGATCACCAACGCCCGAATCGTCAACGAGGGCCGTGAATTCGAAGCGGACCTGCGGATCGAGGGCGAACGCATCGCGCTGATCGGGCAGTCGCTGGCGGCCCGCGCGGGCGAAACGGTGGTCGATGCCGACGGCGCCTGGCTGATGCCCGGCATGATCGACGACCAGGTGCACTTCCGCGAGCCCGGCCTGGCCCACAAGGGCGACATCGCCAGCGAGTCCGCAGCCGCGGTGGCCGGCGGCATCACCAGCTTCATGGACATGCCCAACACCAACCCGCCAACGCTTGGCAGCGCCGCGCTGGAAGCCAAGCACGCGCTGGCCGCAGGCCGCGCCTGGGGCAACTACGGCTTCTACCTCGGCGCCAGCAACGACAACCTGGACGACATCCGCGCGCTCGATCCGAAGGCGGCACCGGGCCTGAAGGTGTTCATGGGCGCCTCCACCGGCAACATGCTGGTGGACGATCCGGCCACGCTCGATGCGATCTTCCGCGAATCGCCGGTGCCGATCATCACCCATTGCGAGGACACGCCGACCATCGACGCGAACTTCGCGGCGTTCCTGGCCGAGCATGGCGATGCGCTCTCCGCCGCACACCATCCGGACATCCGCAGCCGCGAGGCCTGCCTGAAGTCGAGCACGCTCGCGGTCGAGCTGGCGCGCCGCCACGATGCCCGCCTGCATGTGCTGCATGTGTCCACCGCCGACGAACTGGCGCTGTTCGAGCGCGGCCCGATGCTTCGCGCCGATGGCAGCCGCAAGCGCATCACCGCCGAGACCTGCGTGCATTTCCTGCACTTCGCCCGCGCCGATTACGCCCGGCTCGGCAACCAGATCAAGTGCAACCCGGCGATCAAGGACGAGGCCGACCGCGCAGCGCTGGTCGCCGCGCTGGCTGATGACGTGATCGACGTGCTCGCCACCGACCACGCCCCGCATGCCTGGGAAGAAAAGCAGCAGCCTTATGCCAAGGCACCGAGCGGCCTGCCGCTGGTGCAGTACGCATTGTTGGTGGCGCTCGAACACGTGCACGAGGCGCGCCTGAACCGCGCGCAGGTGGTACAGAAGTTCGCGCACGCGCCGGCGCAGCTCTTCGACGTGGTGGACCGCGGCTTCCTGCGCGAGGGCCAGTACGCCGACCTGGTGCTGGTCGAGGACCGGCCGCTCACCGTCGAACGCGGGGATGTCCTGTCCAAGTGCGGCTGGTCGCCGTTCGAGGGCCACACCTTCCGCTCGCGCGTCGCCGGCACCTGGGTCAACGGCCGGCGGGTCTGGGACGGTTCACGGCTGCTCGGGCAGGCTGGCGGCAAAAGGCTGGAATACGCACGATGAGGATGACGCTTCGCCCTGCCCTGCTTGCCACCCTGTTGCTGGCGATGCCGGCGCTCGCCCAGCAGACGCGCATCGCCGAGTTGCCCACCCGTGCCTCGCAGGGCGCGATGGTGATCGGCAAGGCTGCGCCGCAGTCCGACGTACGCGTGGATGGCCGCAGGTTGCGCGTCGATGACCAGGGTCGCTTCGTGTTCGGCATCGGCCGCGACGAGAAGGGCCCGCTGCGCGTGCGCGTGCAGGCACCGGGCGGCCAGGCCGAGACTGTGGAGATCAGCGTGGCCCCTCGCGATTGGCCGATCCAGCGCATCAACGGCGTGCCCGCGGCAACGGTCAATCCACCGCCGGCCATCGCCAAGCGGATCGCGCGCGAGAACGGCCAGATCGTCGCCGCCCGTCGCGACGATCGCGAACACACCGACTTCGCACAGGCCTTCATCTGGCCGGTCAAGGGACGCATCAGCGGGCGCTTCGGCAACCAGCGCATCTACAACGGCACGCCGAAGTCTCCCCATTCGGGCATGGACATCGCGGCTGGCCAAGGCACCCCGATCCGCGCGCCGGCCGGCGGCCGGATCACCCTGGCCGAGAAGGATTTCTACCTCACCGGCGGTACCGTGA
>JAEXBT010000212.1 GCA_023393895.1 Pseudomonadota bacterium | reverse complement strand
CAACAGCATGTGGGACCGCGAGCTGGGCGAGTTCCGGCTGTCCAACCGCGAGGCGGTGGGCGACAGCCGCTGGTGGGGCGGCGAGCCGGTCTGGGTAGGCGCCAGCCGCGCCGGGCTGCGCAGCGCCACGATGTACTGGCCGGGCAGCGAGGCCGCGATCGCCGGCCAACGTCCGCAGCGCTGGTTGCCGTATGACGAGACCACCACGGATGACTGGCGCGCCGACACCGTGGCTGGCTGGCTGCTGGAGCCGGCGGCCATCCGCCCACATTTCGCCACGCTGTACTTCGACCGGGTCGACAAGATGTCGCACCACCACGGCCCCGCCTCGAAGGAGGCCGATGCCGCACGCCGCGAAGCCGATGCCGCGATCGGCCGCCTGCTCTCTGCCTTGCAGGGGCGCGGCGAGCTGGACCGCGTGAACATCGTCGTGGTGTCCGATCATGGCTTCGCCGAGGTGCCGCCCGGGCAGGCCATGGCGGTCGAGGACATGGTGCCGATCGAGGCGGCGCGGGCCGCCTCCATCGGCCAGGTGATCACCTTCAACCCGAATGCCGGCTTCGAGGCCGAGGCCGCGCGGCGCCTGCTCGGCCGCCATCCGCACTACCAGTGCTGGAACCGGCGAGAGCTGCCGGCGCAATGGCATTACGGCAAGAATCCGCGCGTGCCCGCGATCGTCTGCCAGATGGACGAAGGCTGGGACGCGCTGCCGCGCAGGCTGGTGGAAGAACGGCGCAACGCCGGCATGCGTGGCTCGCACGGCTTCGACCCGGCGCTGGCCTCGATGCGTGCCAGTTTCATCGCGCGCGGGCCCGCGTTCCGCGCTGGCACGACGCTGCCGGTTTTCGACAACGTCGATGTCTATCCGCTGCTGATGCGCCTGCTGGGCGCGCCGCCTGCGGCGAACGACGGCAATCCGCACACCTTCGACGCGGTGCTGCAGCCCGGGCAATGATGTCCGGAAACGGCGAGTCGGTGACGGCGGTTCGCGGCAGAGTGGCTGCACGACCCGTGCCGATCCCTGCCATGCCCGACCCGATCCGTGCCGACCTCCTGCCCCCTTCCGCGACCTGCGAGCAGGCCCGGCTGTCACGCGACCCGCGCTTCGACGGCGTGTTCTTCACCGCGGTCCGCACCACCGGCATCTACTGCCGACCGGTCTGTCCGGCGCCGCCGCCGAAAGCCGCCAACGTCGAATATTTCGCCAATGCGGCCAGCGCCGAAGCCGCAGGCTACCGGCCCTGCCTGCGCTGCCGCCCGGAACTGTCCCCGGCCGAGGGATCGTGGCGACGCGGCGATGACCTGGTCGCGCGGGCGACGCGCCTGATCGAGGACGGCTTCCTCGACGAAGCGCCGGTGGCCGCGCTGGCCGGGCGCCTGCATGTCGGCGAACGCCACCTGCGACGGTTGTTCGGGGCCCAGCTGGGTACCGGCCCGAAGCAGGTGCACGCGACCCGGCGCCTGCTGTTCGCCAAGCAGCTGCTGACCGAGACGCGCCTGCCGGTCACCGATGTCGCGCTCGCCTCGGGCTTCGGCAGCCTGCGCCGTTTCAATGCGGCCTTCCGCGGCGCCTACGGGCTGGCGCCGAGCCGGATCCGCCAGTGCGATGAGCTTCACGCGGCGCCAGGACCTCTGGTCCTGCGCCTCGCCTATCGGCCGCCCTTCGATTTCCGCGCCACACTCGCCTTCCTCCAGCCCCGCGCGCTGCCCGGCATCGAGCGTGTCGACGATGCCGGCTACGCGCGACTCATCGATGCGCGAGGTGCGTGGCTGCAGCTTTCCGAATGGGGCGACGACGAGGCTGCGCTGCGCCTCGTCCTGTATGGCGTGGCTGCCGATGCGCTGCCACGGATCGTGCGTCGGGTCCGGCGCATGTTCGATCTCGATGCCGATCCTCGCGCGATTCACGCCTGCCTCGGCCGCGATCCTGAGCTGGCCCGCTCGCTTGCGCGGCAGCCGGGTCTGCGCCTCCCCGGCGGTTGGGACGGGTTCGAAGTCGCGGTGCGCGCGGTGCTCGGGCAGCAGGTCAGCGTCGCGGCGGCCACGACGCTCACGCGTCGACTGCTGGCCCGCTTCGGGGAGGAGGCCACGACGCCGGCCTCCAGCGATCTCCATGTGCTGTTTCCCGCACCGGCCGTGCTGGCAGAGGCGGACCTCGCCGACATCGGCCTGACCGGTAGCCGCATCGCCACCCTGCGCGCCGTGGCGCGGGCGGTGGCCGATGGCCGTGCCGGTTTCGCAGGCGACCTGCCGCTCGAGGCCTTCATCGCGCAATGGACTGCCCTGCCCGGCATTGGTGACTGGACCGCACACTATGTCGCGATGCGTGCGCTCGGGCATCCCGATGCCTTCCCTGCCGGCGACCTCGTGCTGCGCAAGCAAGCCGGCGCCGGCAGTGCGCTGAGTGAACGAACATTGCGCCAGCACGCCGAGGACTGGCGGCCGTGGCGCGCCTACGCCGCGATCCATCTTTGGCACGCGGCATCCACCGAGACCACGCCATGACCGTCTTCTTCCGCCACATCAACAGCCCGATCGGGCGGCTGCTACTCGCCGCCGCCGACGACGGTCTGCGCGCGATCGAGTTCCCGGTGAACCGCCATCCGGTGAGGCGCGATGGTGACTGGCGCGCCGGCGACCATCCCCACATCGCCCAGGCGCAGCGCGAGTTGGCCGAATACTTCGCCGGCCAGCGGCGCGGCTTCAACGTGACGTTGGCGCCACGCGGCACCGATTTCCAGAAACGCGTCTGGCAGGCGTTGGCCGCGATTCCGTTCGGTCAGACCCGCAGCTACGTGCAACTGGCCGCCGAGATCGGCAATGCCGCGGCGATGCGCGCGGTCGGCGCGGCCAACGGGCGCAACCCGATCCCGATCATCGTCCCCTGCCACCGGGTCATCGGCGCCAACGGCAGCCTGACCGGCTTTGGCGGCGGGCTGCCCACCAAGGAATTCCTGCTGCGGCTGGAAGGCGCCCTGCCTTCGACCCCGCTCAGCCGCTGAACGTCATCCAGTCGACTTCGGCAGCAGCTGCCACAACGCGACCGCGCACAGCCAGGTCCACACCGGGCAGCCAAAGACGATCACGTAGTACAGCAGAGGCACGTCGGCATCCCCGTGTCCGAGCAGCAGGACCTGGCCCCACGCGAAACAGCTCTGCAACGCGTGCGACACCATGGCTGCGGTCAGCGAGCCCGTCACCACGTAAACCAGCGAGAACGCGATGCCGGTCAACAGGAACGCCGCCGACACCTGTACGGAGGTGGCGTCCCCGATGCGCGGCATCGCGAACATCACCGCGCTGACCGCCACGGAGACCAGCACTGCCCACACCATCCTTCCCCTGCGCGCGATGGCGTCGTGCAGCGATCGCAGCATCACGCCGCGATAGAGGAGTTCCTCGCAGACCGGCGCGAGGACCGCCACGCTGATGACGGCGCCGAGCGCTGCGCTGCCCGGCTTGCCGAGGCCCATCTCATTGAACATCGAGACCGCCTGAGCCTCGGTCGAGGGGCCGCCGCGGCCCAGCAGCCAGAAAACGAGGTGGGTGACGATGAAAGTCGCCGTGATGACCAGCAGGTGCCTGCCGCTCAATCCGGGGCGGAGGCCAAGATCCTCCACCGTCGGCCAGCGTCCGGATGCAATGCGCACGAAAATCAGCGCAAGCGCCGCGAGCGCGACCATGGGCACACTGGTTGCAAGGAATCCGATGAAGCCGGGCGTCGTGCCATCCTCTCCGGACGGCGCAAGAAGCGTCGGCAGCATCCCGACCACCGAGCCAAGCACCACCGAAACCGCCGCGAGGATCGCGTACCACCCCTTCCATTGCGTCAGGTGTCGCATCAAGCCGTCAACGAATCTCACGCCAGCTCCTGCAGGATGCGATGCCCGAACCGTAGCGCGGCGCGATGACCACAACGACGACGTGACTCACGCCTGTCCTCGCGCGCCCAGCAGCATGTCGATCGCCCTGCTGTAACGCGCGGTGATCTCCTCGCTCCGGTGATGCCGTCCGTCCGCCACCAGCACGCGGCCCTCCACCTCTACCTGCCGCACGGCACCGCGGTTGCCGGCAAACAGCCAGCGGTCGGCGATGTCGTCCGCGTTCGCACCGATGAGCCGCGGCGTTCCGGCATCCAGCGAGACGATGTCGTGGGCAGCGAACCCGCTGGAGTCGGCGGCGCTCTCCCACACGCCGTCGAGCAACGTCTCACCGACGCTCGGCCGCGCCACCGAGCTGGCGACGTTGCGTCGGCGCGTCGCCAGTCGCTGGCCGTATTCCAGCCAGCGCAGCTCCTCGACCGGCGAGACGGAGACATGCGAATCCGAGCCGATGCCCCAGCGCCCACCGGCATCCAGGTAATCGCGCAGCGGAAAAAGGCCATCACCCAGATTGGCCTCGGTGGTGGGACAGATCGCCACCGTCGCCCGGCTTGCTGCGACTTCGCGCACTTCGTCCGCGTCCAGATGGGTGGCATGGACCAGCGTCCAGCGCGCATCGACCGCCGCATTGTCCAACAGCCAGCGCACCGGTCGCGCGCCCCGGACGGTAATGCATTCCTCCAGTTCCGCCACCTGTTCGGCGATGTGGATGTGGATGCGGCTGTCGGCCGGCAACGCAGCCAGCACCTCGCGCATCGCATCGGGCGGCACCGCGCGCAGGCTGTGCAGGGCGCAGCCGATCTGCAGCGTGTCATTCCGGAGCGGCCGCAGCGCATCGAGCAGTCGCAGGTACTCGTCAAGTCCGTGGCCGAAACGACGCTGGCGCTCCGACAGCGCACGTCCGTCGAAGCCGCCGGTCATGTACAGCACAGGCATCAGAGTCAGCCGGATGCCCGTCTCCCGCGCGGCCTCGATGAGGGCGCGCGACATCGCTGCCGGATCGTCGTAGGCGCGGCCATCCGGCGCATGGTGCAGGTAGTGGAACTCGCAGACCGTGGTGTAGCCGGCCTCGAGCATCTCCATGTAGAGCTGTGCGGCAACATCGCGCAGCAGCTCGGGCGTGAAGCGCGCGGCCATTGCGTACATCGTCTCGCGCCAGGTCCAGAACGAATCATTGGGGTCGCCCTGGCGCTCGGCCATGCCGGCCATCGCCCGCTGGAAGGCGTGCGAATGCAGGTTGGCGATGCCCGGCAACTGCCAACCGGCGCCGGTCTTGTCGATGCGATGCATCCGGGCATTCTCGCGCAAAGTCATAGAATGCGGGCATGAACCGATCCCCCGATGGCTGCCTGCTCGGCGCGACGCTGGCCACGCTCGATGATGAGACCGGCTACGGCCTGATCGAAGATGGCGCCCTGGCCTGGCGTGACGGCGTGATCGTCTACGCCGGCCCGCGCACCGGGCTTCCGGAAGCACTCGCCGAAGGGGGCACTGAGGCCACAGGGCTGATCACGCCCGGACTGGTCGATTGCCACACGCACGTCGTGTTCGCCGGCGACCGCGCCCACGAGTTCGAGCTGTGGCTTGAAGGCGCCAGCTACGAGGACATCGCCCGCGCCGGTGGCGGCATCGCCTCGACCGTCGCTGCGGTACGCGCATCGGATGAGAACGCGCTGCTGGCCGCTTCGCTGCCGCGCGTCCGGGCGCTCATCGCCGACGGCGTGACCACGCTCGAGATCAAGTCCGGCTACGGCCTCGACCTCGCCAACGAACGCAAGATGCTGCGGGTGGCGCGGCGCATCGGTGAAGCCTGCGGCCTTGCCGTGCGCACCACCTATCTGGCCGCGCACGCGCTGCCACCGGAGTTCGCCGGCCGCGCCGATGACTACATCGATGCGGTGGTGGAATGGCTGCCGCTGCTGCATGGCGAAGGGCTCGTGGATGCGGTCGATGCGTTCTGCGAGGGCATCGGATTCTCGCCGGCACAGACCCGCCGCGTGTTCGGGGCCGCGCGTGCGCTCGGCCTGCCGGTGAAGCTGCACGCCGACCAGCTTTCCGACTTGGACGGCGCGGCGCTTGCCGCCGAGTTCGGCGGCCTGTCCGCTGACCACATCGAGCACACCAGCGCGCGGGGCGTCGCGGCGATGAAGGCTGCCGGCACGGTGGCGGTGCTGCTGCCGGGCGCCTTCCACGTCCTGCGTGAAACCAGACTGCCGCCGCTCGATGCGCTGCGCGAAGCGGGCGTGCCGATGGCGGTGGCCACCGACTGCAATCCGGGCACTTCGCCGCTGCTGTCGCTGCGCCAGGCCATGCAGCTGGCCTGCACCCACTTCCGCCTGACCCCGGAGGAGGCCCTGCGCGGCGCCACCCTCCATGCCGCCCGCGCACTCGGCCTGCACGGCGACCGGGGCCTGCTGCGCGAAGGGATGCGGGCCGATTTCGTGTGCTGGAACGTGAAGCGGCCCGCGGAACTGGCCTACTGGCTGGGCGGACGGCTGGCCCGTTCGGTCTATGCTGGGGGCCTGCGCATCCATGAGGAACCCCCATGCACCGACTGAGCCTCGCCATCGCCCTGCTCCTTGCCACGCCGCTTGCGCATGCGCAGGCCACCGATGCCTCGCGCGCGCTGGCACGCGACGCGCTGATCGTCGACACCCACATCGATGCGCCGGGTGAACTGATGGACGGCTGGCGCGACCTCACCGGCACGACCGAACGCGAGTTCGACTGGCCGAAGGCGCAGGCCGGCGGCCTGGATGTGGCCTTCATGTCGATCTACACCTCGCCCACCCAGGACGCGAGGGACACCGCATTCCACGCTGCCAACCAGCAGATCGACGCCGTCTGGGCGCTGGCCGCCCGTGCGCCGGACAAGTTTGCGGTGATGACCTCCACGGCGGACCTGGAGCGTCTGGCCAAACCGGGCCGCGTGCTGCTGCCGATGGGCATGGAGAACGGCGCGCCGCTCGGCGACGACCTGTCGCGCCTTGCCTTCTTCCACCAGCGCGGCATCCGCTACATCACCCTCGCCCACAGCGCGGCCAACCGCATCGCCGA
>JAEXBT010000207.1 GCA_023393895.1 Pseudomonadota bacterium | reverse complement strand
GGTGGAGAGCGAGCCATGCCCGAGCAGCATCTGCAGCGCGCGCAGGTCCGCGCCGTGGTTGAGCAGGTGCGTGGCGAAGCTGTGGCGGAGCCCGTGCGGGCTGACCTTGGCCGGATCGATGCCCGCGGCCGCCGCGTGTCGCTTGACCTGATGCCAGCACTGCTGCCGGCTGAGTGCGGCACCCCCGGTCCCGACGAAAAGTTCCACCGCCGGTGCGCGCGCACCGGCCAGCACCGGGCGCGAGTGCACGAGGTAGCGCTCCAGCCAGTGCATCGCTTCCTCGCCGATCGGCACCAGCCGGTCCTTGCTGCCCTTGCCGGTGACCCGCAGCACGCCCTGGCGCAGGTTCACCCCAGTTGCCGGCAGGCTCACCAGCTCGCTCACGCGCAGGCCGGTTGCGTACATCAGCTCCAGCATCGCGCGGTCGCGCAGGCCCTCGGGCGTGGCGACATCGGGGGCGGCCAGCAATGCCTCGATCTGGCCTTCGCTGAGCGCCTTGGGCAGGCTGTGCGGCAACCGCGGCGGCTCCAGCAAGGCCGATGGATCATCCGCGCGGTGTCGGCGCCGCACCATCCAGCCATAGAACGACCGCAGTGCAGACAGCAGGCGCGCGTTGCTGCGGGGTCCGTAGCCGTATTCGGCACGCCAGCGCAGGTACTCGAACAGGTCGGCGCGGTCGGCCACGTGCAGCGCGCCGTCGCGATGCCCGCGCCACCGCGCGAAGCCGGCCAGGTCGCGGCGATAGCTGTCCAGCGAGGCGCGGGCCAACCCCTGCTCCGCCCAGATCGCATCCAGGAAGGCATCGATCAGGTGCGCGTCGGCATCGGCCAGCGGCGGCTGGCGCTGGGCAAGGGCACGACGCTGCGCGGGAGTCATCGACATTCAGCGACTCTAGCGCAGTGGCTTCGTCCCGCTATCCTTGCCGGATGGATGCCGATGCCGCCGATTCCCGCCACAGGCCGCTTGTCGGCTGGCGACTGCTCTCGCTGCTCTACGACTTCTTCCCGATGCTCGGCATCTGGTTCCTCGTGGTGGTGGCCGCGCTGGTACTGAACCGTGGCGCGGCCGTCCTGCCCGGCACGCCGGCCAGCGCGCTTGAATTCATCGCCCTGCTCGGCGCCACCGGGGTGTACGCCACGGCCAGTTGGCGACGCGGTGGACAGACCATCGGCATGAAGCCTTGGCGGCTCTACGTGACGGATATCGATGGCCAGCACGCGCCATGGGGCCGCCTGTGGCTGCGCTATGGGGTTGGCGTGATTTCGCTGCTGTGCGCCGGCGCCGGCTTCTGGTGGGCGTGGATCGACCGTGCCGGGCTGACCTGGCATGACCGCGCCAGCGGCACGCGGATGATCCGCGACTTCGCCCGCGACGCCTTGCAGGAAGCGCGTCGCCGCTAGCCGCTGCGGCGGCGGAACAGGAACCACGACACCGCCAGCATCAACGCCGAGGGCAGCACGTAGGCGATGCGGTAATCAAACTTGTAGGCGCCGGCCAGCCGTGACGCCATCTCCTGCAGCAGCCAGAAGGCGAGCGCGAACACCACCCCGAGGAACAGGCGCTTGCCCAGACCACCGCTGCGCAAGGTGCCGAAGGCGAACGGGATGGCGGCCAGACACAGCGCCAGCACGTTGAGCGGATAGAACCAGCGCTTCCAGTAGAACGCCTCGAACTCGCCGGCATCGAGCTGGTTGCGCTTGCGGTATTCGATGCTCGACTTCAGCGTCCCGGAGTTCAGGTAACGCGGTCTCGCCACGCTGGCGGAGAGCGCAGCGGCATCAAGCTCCGACTCCCAGCGCTCCTCGGCGATGCGCTTCTGCGACACCGAGCGTTCCGCGAAATCGGTACGGATCACGTTCTTCAGCAACCAGCCGCCGGGGCGATGCTCCGCCGTTGCGGCATGGGCAATCGACTTCAGCCGGCCGGCTTCGTCGAACTGATACAGGCGCAGGTCCTTGAGTTCCAGCCAGCGGTCGTCACCATCGGTGCGCTCCTGCCCGGATTCAGCATTGAGGAAGACATCGCCCTCGCGCGCCCACAACCCGGAGTACTGCGCCACGATCATGTTGGGCGAAGTCGCCGCCGCCTTAAGGGCATTCGCCTTGCGTTCGCCCCACGGACCGATGGTCTCGCCGGACAGCACCATCAGCCCGGTCAGCACCGCGATGGTCAGCGCCACCGACAGGCTGAGCCGCTTGCGTGACAGCCCGACCGCACGCAGGGCGGTGAGTTCGGAACTGGCCGCCAGCTGCCCGAGCCCGAGCAGCGCGCCGATCACCGCAGAGGTCGGGAACAGTTCGTACAGCCTGCGCGGCAGGGTGTAGCTGGAGTACGCGAAGGCGTCGGCAAACCCGTAACTGCCCTTGCCGATGTCATCGAGCTGGGCCATCAGCCCGCCGCCGCCGAGCACGAAATCGAGCCCGACCAGCACGAACCAGACTGCCAGCACGAAGGTCAGGATGACCTTGCCGACATAGCGGTCGTGGATCTTCGGGAACGGTTTCATCGCGCGAACCTCCGCTTCGGCAGGCGGCCATCGCGGCTGTAGAACCAAGCGCCGAGCAACAACAAGGGAATCGTCAGCCACCACAGGCCCGCCGCCGCCGGCAACTTTTCCTTGGCGATGAGATCGGTGCCGAGCAGCATCAGCTGGATGCTCACCATGTAACCCAGGAAACCCAGCACCATGCGCCCGTAGCGGGCCTGGCGCGGCGGGCTGCGCGCCAGCGGGATCGCGAGCAATACCAGTGCCAGCGCGATCAGCGGCGGCGCGATGCGCCAGTGCAGCTGCGCGCGCGCCTCGGGGCGCGAGTCGGCCAGCAGTTGCGAGGTCGGCACACGGCGTGGATCGGTCTCCGGGGTGGCGCCTTCACGGTCGGGCATGCGCACGTCGTTGCGGGCGAAGCGCAGCAGTCGGTAGTCGCGGGTCGCGGCATCCATCGGCCCCTCGACCTCGAAACCGTTGCCGAGCGTCAGGTAGCGCTCGCGCGCGCCATCCAGCGTCAGCTCGCCCTCGGCAGCGGTCGTCACGTCCAGCCGGCCGTTCTTGGCGCGGTAGATGAAGATGCGCTTGAACTTGGCGCCGTCCTGGCCCATCTCGCCGACGTAGACCACGCCGCCCCCGCCCGGCAGCTCGGTGAAGCGACCCGGCTCCAGCCCGGCGATCAGCAGGTTGCGGTTGGCTTCCTGGATCATCGCCCGCGAGGTCCGGTCGGCCCACGGGCCCAGCACCAGCGAGCACAGTGCGATGACCGCCAGCAGCGGCAACGCAATGATCGCCACCGGCTTGAGCAGCCGCCGCGGCCCCACGCCGACCGAGGTCAGCACCGGCATTTCGGCGTCGCGATACAGCCGGCTCATCGCCATCAGCAGGCCCAGCATCAGGGCCAGCGGCAGGATGATCGGCAGCCAGGTCAGCAGCACCAGGCCCAGCTGGGCCGCGGTCATGCTGGCCGGCAGGCGCCCGCGGGTGATGTCGCCCAGTACGTCCACGAAGGCACCGCCCACCATCACGATCAGCAGCACGACCAGCGTGGCGAAGATGGTCTGGGCGAATTCCCGCACCAGGTAGCGGTCCAGCGTCTGCATTCGGTCGGGGCTCGCGGGCGGGAGGGGACGGGGGATGAATTAGACTAGGGGGTTCCTGTGCAGGCCGCGTCGCGGCCGCCGCGCATTGTACCCGCCCGGTCTGTACTGACTGTCATGGAATCTCGTCGATGACCCTCGAATTCGCCCTGAACGCCACCCCGCCCGCCTCTGCTCCCGTCGACTGCGTCGTGGTCGGCATCTACAACGACGGCACCCTGACCCCGGCCGGCGTGGCGCTGGACGAAGCCAGCGGCAGCCGCCTCAGGGCGTTGGCCGAGCGCGGCGACATCGGCGGCAAGGTCGGCCGCACCGCGCTGCTGCACGACGTGGCCGGCGTCACCGCCCCGCGCGTGCTGGTGATCGGCCTGGGCGATGCGGCGAAGTTCGGCGTGCCGCAGTACATCAAGGCGGTCGGCGATGCCGCGCGCACGCTCAAGACCGGCAGCGTGAAGTCGGCGCTGTTCACCCTTGCCGAAGTCGAGATCAAGGGCCGCGACGCCGCCTGGAACGTCCGCACCGCCGCGATCACCGCCGACCATGCGATGTACCGCTATACCGCCACGCTCGGCGCCAAGAACAAAAAGCGCGACGAGAAGGGCCTGGAGCGCTTCGAGATTGCCGGCAACGATGCCGCCGCGCTTGCCCAGGGCCAGGCCATTGCCGCCGGCGTCGCCTTCGCGCGCGAACTCGGCAACCTGCCACCGAACATCTGCAACCCGCAGTACCTCGCCGAGCAGGGCCAGGCCTTCGCGGCCAGGTTCGAGGGCGCCGAATGCGAGGTGCTGGGCGATGCCGAGATGGAATCGCTCGGCATGGGCTCGCTGCTCGCGGTGGCGCGCGGTTCGCACAACCGCCCGAAGCTGGTGGTGATGAAGTGGAATGGGGGCGGCGACGCCAAGCCCTACGTGCTGGTCGGCAAGGGCATCACCT
>JAEXBT010000192.1 GCA_023393895.1 Pseudomonadota bacterium | reverse complement strand
GCGTTCGCTCATGACGTTTCGTCCTCGATCGGTTCGGGTGGAGGTGGGGGCTTGAGGCGGCCGGCGCGGCGCAGGGCATCACGCAGCGCGTACTCGATCTGGGCGTTGACGCTGCGCAGCTCGTCATCGGCCCAGCGCTGCACTTCCGCCAGGATGTCGGCGTTGATGCGCAACGGGTATGCCTTCTTCTGGCTCACTGCGGACGTGTCCGGTCTTCGCGCACGCGTCGGATGCGCAGCACCAGCGAGAGCATCAGCGCATTTACCGCGACGGCCAGTGCGATCGTGATCCACATTGCCTGGGTGCGGTCGTCGCCCACCAGGTACAGGGCGAGTGCCGCCAGCAGCATCACGATGCCGACCAGCGCCATGTGCAGTGCCATTACCGGTGAAGTCGGGCGCGGGTCGCGCGCGAACCAGGCGCCCATGCCGACCGCCGGCAGCGCGAGGAACGCCATCACCAGGGCGGCGGTGAGGTTCGCCATCAGTACAGCGTGCCCGCGTTGACGATCGGCTGCGTGGCGCGTTCGCCGCACAGCACGACCAGCAGGTTGCTGACCATCGCCGCCTTGCGCTCCTCGTCCAGCTGCACGGTGCCCTTCTTCTGCAGTTCATCGAGGGCCATCTCGACCATGCCTACGGCGCCGGCCACGATCCGCGTGCGGGCGGCGATGATCGCATTGGCCTGCTGGCGCTGCAGCATCGCCTGGGCGATTTCCGGCGCATAGGCGAGATGGCTGATGCGTGCGTCGAGTACGGCAACGCCGGCATCGTTGAGGCGTTCGGCCAGTTCCTTCTGCAGGTGCTCGGAGATTTCCGCGGCATGGCTGCGCAGCGAAAGCTGGCCGTCCTCGTGCTGGTCGTAGGGGTAGCTGGTCGCCATCGAGCGCAGCGCCGCCTCGGACTGGATGTGTACGAAGCTTTCGTAGTCGTCGACGTTGTAGACCGCCTCGGAGGCATCGATCACCTGCCAGACGATCACCGCGGCGATCTCGATCGGCGAGCCGTCCAGCTCGTTGACCTTCAGCTTGCCGCTTTCGAAGTTGCGCACGCGCATCGAGACCTTGCGCTTGGCGTAGAAGGGGTTGTTCCAGCGCAGGCCATTGTCCTTCACCGTGCCGACGTACTTGCCGAAGAAGTTGAGGACCGCCGCCTGGTTCGGCTCCACCATGTAGAGACCGCCGAGCATGAACAGCGATAGGCCGAGGCCGACGACCGCCGCGACCAGCTGCGGCAGTGCCAGGCCACCCCGCACGGCGTTGAAGCCGAGCCAGCTGAACAGCAGGGAGGCGACCAGCAGGACAAGCAGCATCGGCACGCCGGGCAGGGAACGCAGGGTCTTCTCTTTCATCTCGGGGCTCCAAGGATTTGAAAGAAAGATATCATATTGATATCAGTTTTCAACTCCCTGGGGGCGCGATCTGTGCTTCCCAGAAAAATCCAGGATATACAAAGAGTTATGGCGGGAGGTTGCGTTCGTAGGGCAGATAGAGGATGGGTGCAGGGCTGAATTCCCCGGTCGCGAACAGGCCTTGTCCGGCGTGCGAGAAGGCCACCGCCTCTCCCTGCGGGAGCAGCGTCATCGGCACCACGAGTGGTGGATGGGTCAACGCCTGCGCCCATGACTGCTTGGTCTCGCGTGGATAGACCAGCAGGTTGTCGTAGGTCAGCACGGCGATCGCATCGCGCTGCGGGCTGATGTCGGCGGCGGTCACCTGACTGCGCAGCCGGGCCATGCGGGGGTTGTCGCGGCGTTCCTTCGCGCTGGCCTGGGGCACGCCCGCCAGGGTGCCGGCCAGTTTCGCGGTGAGCACACGCGGGGCGCTGCGCTTGCCGTCGCCGCCCCGCAGCGGCAGGGTGTAGAGCTGTGGCGGTTGGCGCTTCTTGGTGATGAGCAGGACCTCGTTGCGCTCGGGATCGACCACGACCGCCTCACAGTCGCGCGCGCCGTCGGGCCAGCGGAACTCGATCGACCATTCGGGCTTGAGCCTGCCGCCATCGGAGGGGTCCGCGGGTTCGGCGAACACGTGCAGCGCAAGCGTTTTGCGGATGCCGCCATTGTCACCGGTGTCGGCGATCATTAGATAGGGCTTGCCATCAAGTTCGAAGTCGGCGATGTCCTCCCAGTCGCGCTTGTCGGTGCCTTCGATCGCGAACGTGCCGAGCCGCCGCCCGCGTCGGCTCAGCGCGTAGAGGTTCGCGGGATTGCCGCTGTCGTCGATCGCCCACAGTAGGTCGTCGCGGCGTCGCGACGCTGCGATGCCGCTGATCTCGTCGAGCTCCGGATCGATGATCAGGCCGGCGATCTGCGTGTCGGGGAGTTCGCGCGGGTGCCCGCAGGCCGCCAGCATCGACAGGCAGGTTGCCAGCACGCAGGTGCTCAGGACGGGGCGGAAGGCCATCGGAGAAGGATGACAGAAGCCGGGCAGCGCATACACTGGCCGCTGTCGAAAAGACCGCCACCAATGCAATGACCACGATCGGTACACCGCTGTCCCCGCACGCCACCCGCGTGCTCCTGCTCGGTTCGGGCGAACTGGGCAAGGAAGTCGCGATCGAGCTGCAGCGCTTCGGCGTGGAGGTGATCGCCGCCGACCGCTATGCGGATGCACCTGCAATGCAGGTGGCCCATCGCAGCCATGTGCTCGACATGCTAGACGGCAGCGCACTGCGTGCCCTGATAGACGCCGAGCAGCCCCACCTGGTGGTGCCGGAGATCGAGGCGATCCACACGCCGACGCTGGTGGCGCTGGAACGTGACGCCGGCCTGAAGGTGATCCCGACTGCGCGCGCGGCCTGGCTGACGATGGACCGCGAGGGCATCCGCCGGCTGGCTGCCGAGACGCTGGGCGCACCGACCTCGCCGTACCGCTTCGTGGACACCCGGGACGAATACCTGGAAGCGATCGATGCGATCGGCCTGCCCTGCGTGGTCAAGCCGGTGATGTCCTCGTCCGGCAAGGGCCAGTCCACCGTGCGCAGCCCGGAACAAGTCGAGGCCGCGTGGGATTACGCGCAGACTGGGGGCCGGGCGGGTGCCGGCCGTTGCATCGTCGAGGGCTTCGTCGATTTCGATTACGAGATCACACTTCTGACCGTGCGCCATGCCGGCGGCACCGCGTTCTGCGCGCCGATCGGCCATACGCAGGAGGCGGGCGACTACCGCGAGAGCTGGCAGCCGCAGCCGATGTCGGAAGCCGCGCTCGGGCGTGCGCAGGACATCGCTGCGCGGGTGTCGGAGAACCTGGGTGGCTGGGGTGTGTTCGGCATGGAGTTCTTCGTCCGTGGTGACGAGGTCTGGTTCTCCGAGGTGAGCCCGCGCCCGCACGACACCGGACTGGTGACGCTGGCATCGCAGGATCTCAGCGAATTCGCGCTGCACGCACGTGCAATCCTCGGCCTGCCCGTCGGTGCCGATGCCCGGGGACGCATCGCCAACCTTGCCTCCGCGGCGTCCTGCGCAGTGCTCGCCGAAGGTCATGGTGTGCCGGTGTTCGACAACGTCGGCGCGGCGCTCTCGGCGCCGGATACCGCCTTGCGGCTGTTCGGCAAGCCGCGGGTGGCAGGCCAGCGTCGGGTGGCCGTCACGCTGGCCAAGGCACAATCGGTGGACGCGGCGCGCGAAATCGCGCGTGAAGCGGCCACTGCACTCCGCATGCGGCTGGTCGAGGAGCAACCGGAGCAGGCATGAGCGAAAACAAGGACCCCGCCGCGGCGGCTGGCAGCTGGACAGGAAAGCCCGCGGGCGAGGTGGCGGTGAAGTCCGAAGTCACGCCGCCCGCACCCGTCGAGGCGGTGGCGGCGCAGGAAGTGCCGGTGCAGGCCGCCGCACCCGTCATCGCGCCCAACAGCGGTTACGCGGTGTTCTTCTTCCCGGCGGCGCTGGACGCGCTGGGCGCGGTCATCAAGCCCTACCTGGTGACGGGAAACGGCGAGACCCACATCCTGTGCCGGGAGGTGGATACCGGTGGTGCCTTCATCGAGCTCACCTTCGACAGCCAGGACGAGGCAGGCAAGGCGCAGCAGGTGGAGATGATGGTGCCGGCCAACATGGTGCGCCTGATCATGACCGTCCGCAGCGATGGCGTGTTCGGCTTCGCGCGGCCGCGCTCGGCGATGCGCTACTGAGTTCAGTCGGCGACGACATCGATCCAGACCGCGTGGTGGTCGCTGGCGTCCGAAAAGCGGGCCTCGGGGCTGGAGGTCGCTGGCCACGCGACGCCGGCATCGCGGACCTGCAGGCCACGCGAAGGCAGCACGTAATCGATGCGCAGGGTGCCGTTCGTGGCGCCGAAGTCGCCGGTATGGGTGGCGGTGTCGCCGCGCCGCGCGATGCCATGGCTGCGCGCACGCTGGGCGGCGCCCTCGCTTCGCGGCACCGTGGTGGCGTTGACGCGCGGATGCCGGAGCAGCTGGTCGATCGCGCCGGGTACGGAATCGCCATCGTCCGGATCGGCATTGAGGTCGCCGGCGATGACGAAGCGCGCATCCCGGCGTAGGCCCCCGCAGCGTCCGGCATCGTCGCACAGCCACGGCGCCGGCTTGCCGGAGACGTATTCGGCCCAGAGCCTGATCTCGTCGGCGTTGCGGGTGCCGTTGCGGTCTTCCGGGCCATCGAAGGTCGGTGGCGTGGGATGCGAGGTGAGGAAATGGATCTCGCCCTGCGGCGTCATCACCGGCACGTCCCAGTGCGACTTCGATGATAGCCGCAACTGACGCCAGACGGGATCCGCATGAAAGTCCTGATCGGTTCCCGGACGCCGCGGGCGGCGCGCGTCAGGCATGGCCGACCACTTCAGCGCGCGGAACGTGCGCACGCGGGCGAGGTCGATCGGATACCTCGACAGCACCAGCATCCCGTACTGTCCCGGGTGCAGCCCGTAGCCCCAGGCATCATTGCCGTAGGCGCGCCCGGACTTGCCGATGCTGCCGTCGCCGTCAAGATCCAGTCCACTGGCAACGCCGGTGTTGACCTCGGCGAGATAGCGGAAGGGATAGTGGATCGGCGTGCCCCCATGCTGTGGCCGGCCCAGGTAGTCGCGGACGAACAGGTCCGCGGCGGTGCCTTCGCGGTCATGGTCGAATTCGTTGAGCAGCACCACATCCGCGCGTACCCGTTGCAGCACGGCTGCGATCTTGCGGGCCTCCGCGTCGCCCGCCTCGAGCCGCTGGACCAGCCCGCCGGCCTCGTCGCTGTAGAGCGAGGTGTTGTATGTCGCAAAGCGCACCGGAGGCATCGCGCTGCGCACTGCCCGTTCCATGCGCTCCGGTAGGCGCCTGAGCGCCTCGGCATCCGGAGTGCCATGCACGTTGACGCGCAGGCAGCCGGCAGTGGCCAGCACGAGCAGGGCGGCAGCGGTCACGCGAACGCGCGGGGTCATGTCGGGTCGTACTCCAGCGGGCTCCAGCGTTCGCCATCGTAGCCGTCCAGCGGGCGGAAGCGGCGCTTGTAGTCCATCTTCGGGTGGCCGGCGATCCAGTAGCCAAGATAGAGGTGAGCGCGATGCTCGCGTCGTGCCCATTCAATCTGCTGGAGGATGGCGTAGGTGCCCAGTCCGCGGGTGGCTTCCGTCGGATCGTAGAAAGTGTAGATCGCTGACAGTGCATCGGGCAGCAGATCGGTGACCGCCACTGCCAGCAGCGCCCCTGGCCCGCCCGATGAACGGCGGCGGATTTCCAGGAAGCGCGTCTGCGACCAGTTGCCGGCAAGGAACTGGTCGAATTGCGCGGGGCCGTGATCGTCCATGCCGCCACCGACATGGCGATGGCCGAGGTAGCGACGGTAGAGCGCGAACTGCTCGTCAGTGCGTGCTGCAGGCAGCACCCGGGTGTTGAGGTCGGCGTTGCGCCGGAGGTTGCGCCGCTGGCTGCGGTCGGGCCGGAACGCCTGCACCGGGATGCGCACCGCCACGCACAGCCGGCAGCCATGGCAGTTGGGCCGATAAACCAGATCGCCAGATCTGCGGAATCCCAGCTCCAGCGCACGCGGATAGATCTCGGGCAGGCGCGGGTCGTGGGGCTCCACGACCGAATCGCGTGCGGGCCTGTCATGCCAGTAGCCGCAGACGTGCTCACCGGTCTGGAAGATGCGGACAGCGCTGTCTGGGGCGGCATCGGCACGCATGCGCGCAGTCTAGCCGCGGCCCGGCGCGAAGGGTGTGACTGGCCGATGGCTGAACGGCCTGGTTGGCGCGTCAACCCCGCGGGCGTGACCGCGTTGATGGTGGCACACAACCCACGGAGTACTTCAATGTCCCGCACCCCGATCGCACTTGCCATTGCGACCTGCGTTGCCCTTGGCGGCATCGCCATCGCCGCCCCGCAGACGGCCGCACCCGGCAATCCGTATCTCGACCAACTCGACACCAACAAGGACGGCTTCATCGATCGCACCGAAGCGGCCAAGCATCCGCGCCTGCTGCAGCGCTTCGACCAGCTCGACGCCAACAAGGACGGTCGCATCAGTGCCGACGAACGCCCGGTGCGCCGCGGCATGATGGGCGGCAAGCGCGGTGGCGGCATGATGGGTGCCGGCAAGGGTCCGGGCGGCATGCGCGGCATGCAGCTCGACACCGACAAGGATCGCCGCATCAGCCGGGCCGAGGCCGCCGCGGCGCCGCAGTTCGCCCAGCGCTTCGACCAGATGGATGTGAACAAGGACGGCTTCGTGGATCGCACCGATCAGCAGGCGCGGATGCACGCGCGTCGCGCCGAGTGGTTCACCGCCATGGACACCAACGGCGACGGCCAGATCTCGCGTGCGGAATACGATGCCGCGCATGCCAAGCGCATGACCGAGCGCCAGCAGCAGCGGGCTGCCCGGAGGGGCGCGACCCGCTGAGACCATCGCGTGGATGGGGTGCCCGGCAGCCTGCCTCCGCAGCTGCCGGGTTTTTTGTGCCGATCAGTCCGTCGCCGGTCCCAGCACCCGCCACTCGAAGCCTTCGCGCTCGACTTCCAGCCGTGATTCCTTGTGGGGAAGCCTTGGGCCGTCCACGCGCAGGCTGACCGTTCCCACACCCGAGCCGTCGGTCCGGTACGCATCGACATCGATGCGAGCGACATCGGTACCTTCGCCGCACCCGTCTGCATCGATCAATGCAGGCGCATCCGCCAGTTTTTCCAGTGCCGCGATGACGCGACCTGAAGGCTGGAGGCCGTCGACGCGCAGGCACGCGCGAGTGATGTCGTGCTCCCCGGCGGCGCGTGCGGCCAGCATCGCGGCCAGGGCCGAAGGGACATCCACCGGTGCAACTGCCGGCATTTCGGCGCGCGTTTCCAGCACCGCTGGCCCCGCAGGCGCTGGTGTCGCCAACGGCGGTGCAGGGGCGGGGCCGGGCGCAGGATCGGCTTCGCGATCCTGCAGGAAGGCCACCATCGCCATCACCG
>JAEXBT010000110.1 GCA_023393895.1 Pseudomonadota bacterium | reverse complement strand
ACCTCGGTGGGCTTGACGTACTGCCCGATCGCGAGGATCAGCGGGTTGTAGAGCAGCGCGCCGCCCGGATCGAGCAGAGCGGAATGGCTGCCGTTCTGGATGAGGAACTGGTTGGCCTGGACGCCATCCTCACCACGGACCAGATCATTGAAGGCGACGCAGCGATGGTTGCCTGCATCGTGGAGTACCGTTGCCATTTGTGGCTTATTCCCAAGGAAAGCTGACACCGTAGACGGTAGCGAACGACGGGGGCAACACCTTGAGCAACCTCAAATTGCCATTCTTGTTGTAAATGATAATGATTCGCATTAGTATGCGCGACGAGGCGCAGATCGCGTCATTCCCGTTGAGGTTCCAATGTCCCCCTTCCATCCTGCTCGGCGCCCGCTGGCTGTGGCCGTGCTTCTGTCCCTCGCTTTTCCCGCCCTAGCTGATGACGCCGCCCAGCTGGACCGCGTCGTGGTCAAGGGCAGCCGCTACCTGCCCGACTACCAGGCCAAGGACACCCGCAGCGCGACCAAGACCGATACGCCGCTGATCGACGTGCCGCAGGCAGCCACCGTGGTGACCGAGGAACTGATCCGCGACCAGGCGATGACAGGCTTGCCGGAAGTCCTGCGGTACGTCCCGGGCGCGGGTGTCGCCCAGGGCGAAGGCAACCGCGACACCGTGGTGATGCGCGGCAACAGCAGCACCGCCGACTTCTTCGTCGACGGCATGCGCGATGACGTGCAGTACATCCGCGACATCTACAACACCGAGCGCGTCGAAGCGCTCAAGGGGCCCAACGCGATGATCTTCGGACGTGGCGGCTCGGGCGGCGTGATCAACCGCGTCAGCAAGCAGGCCAACGGACGCGAAGGCGGCGCGATCACCCTGCAGGTCGGCAACTGGAACCGCAAGCGCGGCACCCTCGACTGGCAAGTCAGCACCGGCGACCGCGCAGCCTTCCGCGTCAACGCGGTCGCCGAGGAATCCGAGGGTTTCCGGGATGGCTTCGAGCTTTCACGTCGCGGCATCAACCCGGTGATGCGGGTGCATCTGGGTGATCGCACGCGGCTGGATCTCTCCGCCGAGCACTTCCGCGACGAGCGCGTGGCGGATCGTGGCGTGCCTTCGCTCGACGGCCGTCCACTCGACACTGACCCGTCCACCTTCTTCGGCAACCCCGCGCTGAGTCCGGTGACCGCGCGCGTCAACGCCTTCGATGCCACCCTCGTCCACGATTTCGCCAGCGCCGAACTGCGCAACCACTTCCGCTGGGCCGATTACGACAAGTTCTACCAGAACGTGTTTCCAAGCGGCCTCGTTCGCGAAAGTGACGGCCGCCTGATGGCGACACTCGGTGCGTACAACCAGGCCACCACGCGCCGCAACTGGTTCAACCAGACCGATGTGGTGTTCGGATTCGAGACCGGCGCGGTCCGCCACACCCTGCTGGCAGGCGCCGAGTTCGGCCGCCAGGACACCGCCAACCTGCGCATGTCGGCCACGTTCGCCCATGGCAACCGGGTGCCGGTGGAGGCGCCGCGATACACAGGCGGCATCGAGTTCAGCCCGAACAGGGCCAACAGCAGTGATGCGCGGATCGCCGCGCTCTACCTGCAGGACCAGATCGCGTTCTCGCCGAAGTGGATGGCCGTGCTCGGCGTCCGTCACGACCGCTTCCGCCTCGACATGACCGACCTCGTGAGCGGCGAACGCTTCTCCAGCCGGGACAACCTTTGGTCACCGCGCGCCGGGCTCATCTACAAGCCGGTTGAGGGGATGTCGTTCTACGCAAGTTACAGCCTGACCTTCCAGCCCCGCGCCGGCGAGCAGCTGGCCTCGCTGTCCTCGGACAGCCAGTCCCTTGAACCCGAGCGGTTCGTCAACCGTGAACTGGGCTGGAAGTGGGACATGGATGAACGCCTGTCGCTGTCGCTCGCCGCCTACCAGCTGGACCGCAGCAACGTGGCAGTCACCGATCCCGCCGATCCGACCCGCTTGTTGCTGGTGGACGGACAGCGCGCACGTGGCGTCGAATTCGGCCTGGCAGGCAAGATCACCGATCGCTGGCAGGTGATGGGCGGTTATGCATGGCAGCAGGGTGAATTGCTGGAGAGCCTCTCGGCAAGCGCACCGGCCGGCAATTCCCTGGCCCAGCTGCCGCGCCACAGTGCTTCCCTGTGGAACCGCTTCGATTTCAGCGAGCGCTTCGGCGTCGGCCTGGGCGCGATCCACCGCGGCAGCTTCTACGCCTCGACCGACAACACCGTGACGGTGCCGGGCTTCACGCGGTTCGATGGTGCGGTGTACTGGACCGCCAGCGAACAGGTCCAGCTGCAGCTGAACATCGAGAACATCCTGGACAAGCGCTACTTCGGCAGCGCCCACAGCAACCACAACATCTCGCCGGGTGCGCCCCGCGGCGCGACGCTCACCGCGCGCTTCGTCTTCTGATCGCCTGCGCCAGCACGTGATCAGGTTGCCGGGCGCAACCTGATCACGATCGCGCTGCCGTTGGCGTCGATGTGCTGCCTCAGCGGTTCGTCGCCTGCCTGCACCAGCAGGGTATCCCCGGGGACCAGCGACTGACCGGAGCCGGTGAGTTCGGCGTGGCCGGCGACGAGGTGGAAGCCCCATGTTTCGCCGGCGGCGGCGCACAGCACGCTGCCGCCCACAAGGGGACGCAGCCAGAGTTCTGCGTCGACCTGCCCGCGCCGCCACATCAGGTTGAAATCGCGCGTCGGGCCATCCAGTAGCCGGCTGTGAAGCATGCGTTCACCGGCAAAACGCAGGCGCGGCGCTTCCGGCGTCAGTGCGTGGGTTTCGCCATCCTCGAAGGCGAACGCCATACCCGCGCCTTCGATCAGGACGATCTCGCGCTCGATGCCCGGAAAGCCTGAGAACGGCCCGTCTGTCTCGACCTCCGCCAGCGACAGCCGCCATTGCCAGTCATCGCGAGATCCATCGACGGCGATTTCGCGCGTCCAGCCCCCATCGTTGCGCCAGCGCTGGCGGACGGTGCGAGCGAGGGGGATCAGATGAATGCCGGATGCCATCGCCACAGTCTAGCCAACGAAAAAGCCCGCCCGGTTCCGCAATCCCTGCGAACCGGGCGGGCCCGACGTCCCTGTTTCGGCTTCCTGCCTGTCACTTCGGGCCTCCGGCCCACGCGCCCGCTTCCCGCGGCACGCGCTGGGGTGGATCAGCGTCGGCGCGGAGGCGCGGATGCCGCCGCCGCGGGGCGCTGGCGCACCACGGGCACCATCGTCTTGCCGCTGCCCACGGTCATGCGCTCGCGGTTGCGCTCGACGGTCTTGAGGCCGATGCCCTTGACCATCGCCAGCTGCTCGATGCTGCGGAACGCGCCGTTCTCGCGGCGGTATTCCACGATCGCCTGGGCCTTGGCCGGACCTACGTTGACCAGCACCGCATCGAGCGTGGCGGCATCGGCGGTATTGATGTTCACGACCTCGGCGGCGAAGGCGGCGCCGCTCAGCGCGACCGACAGCACCAAGGCGTAGATGAACTGGATGAAGTGCTTCATGAGATGGCTCCCGAGTTGAGGTGGATGCTGCAACCGGCATTCCGGCCGGGTGATGTCAGTCTTGCCACCCGCTGGTGTCCAACCTATCGCCGGGCCGCCCGCATCGCAGCCGGTACACGCCCCGTTCTGGGGTAGGAAAAATCCGACGCATCCGCAGCCGCAGGGGGCGTCGCGCGATGAGCCGCTAGAATCGTGGTTTCCCTCCAGACAAGGACCGCGCGATGACTGCCGCGATCGATGCCAGCCGCCTCAACCAGTTCGTCAGCGGGAAATGGGACGACGAGATCGTCCCTCAGCTGATCGATTACATCGCCATTCCCAACAAATCGCCGATGTTCGACGCCGATTGGGTCGCGAACGGCTACATGGAGCAGGCAGTCGAGCTGATGGAGCGCTGGGCAAGCGCGCAGGACATCGCCGGGATGACGGTCGAGGTGGTGCGCTTGGAAGGCCGCACGCCGCTGATCTATCTCGACATCCCCGCCAGCGGGCCGGACACCGGCGACGACGTGGTGCTGCTCTACGGCCACCTCGACAAGCAGCCGGAGATGACCGGCTGGGACGAGGACCTCGGCCCCTGGAAGCCGGTGCTGAAGGGCGAGAAGCTTTACGGCCGTGGCGGCGCGGATGACGGCTACGCGATCTTCGGCTCGCTCACCGCGATCATGGCGCTGCGCGAGCAGGGCCTGCCGCACGCGCGCTGCGTGGTGCTGATCGAGGCCTGCGAGGAATCCGGCAGCTACGACCTGCCTGCCTACGTGGACCACCTGGCCGGGCGCATCGGCAAGCCCTCGCTGGTGGTCTGCCTGGATTCGGGCTGCGGCAACTATGAGCAGCTGTGGTGCACCACCTCCCTGCGCGGGCTGGCCGGCGGCAACCTGCGGGTCGACGTGCTGACCGAGGGCGTGCACTCCGGCGGTGCATCGGGCGCGGTGCCTTCCAGCTTCCGCCTGCTGCGCCAGTTGCTTTCGCGGATCGAGGACGAAACCACCGGCAAGCTGGCCATCGACGGCCTGTACGTGGAGATCCCGGCCGACCGCCGCGAACAGGTGGCAAAGATGACCGGGGTGCTGGGCCAGGAACTGATCGACATGTTCCCGTGGGTCGATGGAGTCAAGCCGGTGACCGACGACCTCGACGAACTGGTCTTCAACCGCACCTGGCGCCCCGCCCTGTCGGTGACCGGCGTCGACGGAATGCCGCCGCTGGATTCAGCCGGCAACGTGCTGCGACCGTTCACCGCGGTCAAGCTGAGCCTGCGCCTGCCGCCGACGCTCGACGGCAAGCGCGGCGGCGAACTGCTGCGCGATGCCCTGCTGGCACAGCCGACGCCGAACGGCGCCAAGGTGAGTTTCGAGCTGGAGAAGTCGTCCACCGGCTGGAACGCGCCGAGCATGGTGCCGTGGCTCGAGGAGGCGATCGATGCCTCCAGCCAGGCGGTTTTCGGCAAGCCGGCGATGTACATGGGCGAAGGCGGCACCATTCCGTTCATGGGCATGCTGGGCGAGAAGTTCCCCCAGGCGCAGTTCATGATCACCGGCGTGCTCGGTCCGCATTCCAACGCGCACGGCCCCAATGAATTCCTGCACATTCCGATGGGCAAGGGCGTCACCGCCTGCGTGGCGCACGTGCTGGCGGCGCACCATGCCGCCAGCGTGCGCGGGGAGACCACGGGCAGCGCGGTCGCTGCCGACAGCGGCGAACGGCACGGCGACCACGGCTGCTGCTGACTCAGGCCCGGGGGTGGGGTGACGCCGCGGGTTGG
>JAEXBT010000012.1 GCA_023393895.1 Pseudomonadota bacterium | reverse complement strand
TCCATCACCGCGTAGTCGATGGAATCGGATGGGCTCGACGCGAAGGATCCGGCATCCACGCGGATGAAATCGAGATCGGCACGCGCACGTTCCAGCCCGGCGCGTGCCGCGGCCAGCATCGCCGGTGCATGCTCGACCAGCGCATCGACATAGGCCTGCGCGCGGAACAGGAACATGCCGGAATTCCACACGTAGTCGCCACTGTCGAGATATTGCCGCGCACGCTCTGCGTCGGGCTTCTCGACGAAAGCGGCGATCCGGTGCACGCCGCTGCCCAGCGCTTCGCCGATGCGGATGTAGCCGTAGCCGGTTTCCGGATGCGACGGCGCGATGCCGAAGGTCACCAGCGAACCGGACCGGGCCTCCGGCAGTCCCGCCTGCACCGCGTCCCGGAAGGCCGCCTCGTCGCGGATGAGGTGGTCGGCGGGCAATACCAGCAGGATCGCGTCCGGATCGCTTGCGAGCATGTGCAGCGCCGCCAGCGCGATGGCCGGCGCGGTGTTGCGCGCCACCGGCTCCAGCAGGATGCCGGCGCTGGGCAGGCCGATCGCCTGCAATTGCTCGCCGACCATGAAGCGATGCTCCTCGGCGCAGACCGTCAGCACCGGGCCGACGCCGGGCACGCCGGCCACGCGGCGCGCGGTGGCCTGGAACAGCGTGTCGTCCCCGGTCAACGACAGGAACTGCTTCGGGGTATTGCTGCGCGAGCGCGGCCAGAGGCGGGTGCCGCTGCCGCCGCTGAGGATGACGGGCGTGATCATGGGCGAATGATGCACGATTGCGGCGCGACCGAGGCCGGGAGGCCGCTCAACCGTCGAGCAGGCCGGGGAATCTCGCACCCCGGCGACCCGAAACACGCATCCCCGGTGCGCATCTCATCGCGCGACCAACACGCTCACGCAGGGCGACTGGCGGATCGCGCTTCCGCGAGTTCGTCCAGCACGCGTTCCAGTCCGGCCTGCCAATCCGGTAGGTCCACTCCGAACTCCGCCACCAGCGAGCCGTTGTCCAGCACCGACCACGCCGGTCGCGTGGCAGGCGTCGGGAAATCGGCCGTGCTGATCGGCACGACGCGCGGCACCCGTTCGATCAGGCCGCGCGCATGCGCCCCCTGCAAGATCGCCTCGGCGAAGCCGTGCCAACTGGTCCGGCCGTGCGGCACCAGGTGCCAGGTGCCGCTGCGCGCGAGGCCTTGCGCCAGCACGTCGGCGGTCACGTCGGCAATCAGCGCGGCCGGCGTAGGCGTGCCGACCTGGTCGGCCACCACGCGGAGTTCGTCGCGTTCACCGGCCAGCCGCAGCATGGTCAGCAGGAAGTTTCGCCCATGCGCCGCGTAGACCCAGGCCGTCCGCAGGATGGCGTGGCGGCAGCCGCTGGCGCGGATCGCCTCCTCGCCCGCCAGCTTGCTCGCCCCGTACACGCCCAACGGCTGCGTCGGCGCCTCCACGGGCCACGGGGCATCCCCCTCGCCGTTGAACACGTAATCGGTCGAGTAATGCAGCAGCGGGATCCCGAGATCCGCGCACGCGCCTGCCACTGCGGCAGGCGTTTCGGCATTCGCACGGAAGGCGATGTCCGGCTCGCTCTCCGCCTTGTCCACCGCCGTGTAGGCGGCGGCGTTGACCACGGCATCCGGCTTCAGCTGGCGCACCCGCGCGGCCACCGCGGCCGGGTCGTCGAAGTCCGCGTGCTCGCAGGCGCTGCCGTCATCCAGCCGGCCGTCGCGGGTGGCGCAGAGCAGTTCACCCAAGCGTGACAGGCTGCGCCGGCATTCGCGCCCCACCTGTCCATTCGCACCCAGCAGCAGGATGCGCATCAGGTGAATTCCGGCAACCGTGCCTGCGGCACGTTCGCCAGCAGCGGAGCCGCCGCGTCCTTGCCCGACAGCAGCGGCTCGGCGATCGGCCAGTCGATCGCCAGGTCGCCGTCGTTCCACGCGATGTTCGCGTCGGCTTCGGCGTCATAGGTCTCGGTGCAGGCGTAGGTGAACAGCGCCGATTCGCTGAGCGTCACGAAGCCGTGCGCGAAGCCCTCCGGGATCCAGAAATGGCGCTTGTTTTCGGCACTCAGCACCACGGCGGCCCATTGGCCGAACGTCGGAGAGCCCCGACGGATGTCCACCGCCACGTCCCACACCTCGCCTTCCAGCACCGAGACCAGCTTGCCCTGCGGCTTCGGCCACTGGTAGTGCAGTCCGCGCAGCACGCCACGCGCCGAACGGGAGACGTTGCCCTGGCGGAAGTCCAGGTCCAACCCGGCCTCGCGGAACCTGTCCGCGTTGAACGATTCGTAGAAAAAGCCGCGTTCGTCGCCGAACACGCGCGGCTCGATGATCAGGCAGCCCGGCAGGCGGGTTTCGATGAGCTTCATGGTACGTAGCCCCGTTCCGGAAGGGTCATGAGGTATTGGCCATACCCGTTCTTGGCGAGCGGGACGGCGAGCGCGCGGAGGTCGTCGTCGGAGATCCAGCCGTTGTTCCAGGCGATCTCCTCCGGGCAGCAGACCCGCAGGCCCTGGCGCGCCTCGATGGTCTCGATGTAGTTCGAGGCCTCGAGCAAGGAACCGTGGGTGCCGGTGTCGAGCCAGGCATAGCCGCGCCCGAGCTGTTCGAGATGCAGCGCCCCTTCCTGCAGGTAGACCTTGTTCAGGTCGGTGATCTCCAGCTCGCCACGCGGGGACGGCTGGAGCTCCGCGGCGAATCCGGGCGCGCGTCCGTCGTAGAAATACAGGCCGGTGACCGCGTAATGGGAG
>JAEXBT010000201.1 GCA_023393895.1 Pseudomonadota bacterium | reverse complement strand
GCTCGATCACCTGCTTGATCGCCTCAGCCTTGAACTCATCCGTGTACTGCCTGTTGCTGCTCATAAACACCTCGTTTGTTGCCATGAATTATGGCCACGAGATGTCTACGAAAGCCTGGTCGGTCCAGTTGAAATAGAGAAAGCCCCGTAAAACGAGGCGTCTCCAACGTCTTTATCAACACTCTTGATTTAAGTGTTCGCTAGAACGGGATGTCGTCGTCGTCGAAGCCGCTGTCGCCGAAGTCGGCCGGGGCGGCGGCGGGCGCCTGACGCTGCGGTTCGCGACGTTGCGCCGGTTGGCGCGGGCCGCGCTCGTAACTCCCAGACGATTCACGGGTGCCGCCACCATCCCCACGCCCGCCGAGCATCTGCATTTCGTCAGCGATGATGTCGGTGTAGTAGCGCTTCTGGCCATCGTCACCGGTGTGTTCACTGTAGGTGATGCGGCCTTCGATGTAGCACTGTGAACCCTTGCGCAGGTATTCACCGGCGATCTCCCCGAGCTTGCCGAAGAAGGTCACCCGGTGCCACTCGGTCTTCTCTTGGTTGTTGCCGTCGCGGTCCTTGCGGACGCTGGTGGTTGCCAGGCTGATCTTGGTGACGGCCATGCCGCCCTGGGTGTACTTGGTTTCCGGGTCGTTGCCGAGGTTGCCGACCAGAATCACCTTGTTGATGCCACGTGCCATGTCGCTTTTCCTTATGCGGGTGTGATTCGTCTTGATGGTGGGACTGCCACGCCCCGGAGGCTGGCCCGGGGCATGGCCATTGGATTCTACCGTGCTGCCCCCCGGCATCCCCGAGATTCCGAACGTGGCCTAGGAAAACCGGCAGCCGCAACGACGGAAAACCTATAATCGGTTGCCTTCCCACGTGTCTGCCGCATGACCGTCCCAGCCCGCCTCGACCTCCCCGCCATCCAGCAGCTCGCCGCCCCGGACATGGCCGCCGTCGACGCGCTGATCCGCCGCCGCCTGGCTTCCGACGTGGTCCTGATCAACCAGGTCTCCGAGTACATCATCGGCGCCGGCGGAAAGCGGTTGCGGCCGATGCTCCTGCTGCTGGCCGCACGTGCGCTGGGCAAGGTCGATGAGCGCGCCCACCAGCTCGCCGCGGTCATCGAGTTCATCCACACCTCCACCCTGCTCCATGACGACGTGGTCGACGCATCCGACATGCGCCGCGGCCGCAAGACCGCGAACGAGGTCTGGGGCAACGCGACCAGCGTGCTGGTCGGCGATTTCCTCTACTCCCGCAGCTTCCAGCTGATGGTGGAACTGGAGGACATGCGCGTGCAGCAGATCCTTGCCGACACCACCAACCAGATCGCCGAGGGCGAGGTGCTGCAGCTTCTGCATGTGCGCAACCCGGACACCGACGAGAACGCCTATCTGCGCGTGATCGAGCGCAAGACCGCGATCCTGTTCGCCGCCGCGACCCGGCTGGGCGCGCTGCTGGCCGGTGCCGACGCCGCCACCCAGGGCGCGCTGCACGACTACGGCCTGAACCTCGGCTACGCATTCCAGATCGCCGACGATGTGCTCGATTACGCCTCGGACGCGACCACGCTCGGCAAGAACCTGGGGGATGATCTCGCCGAAGGGAAGATGACCCTGCCGCTCATCCACGCGATGCAGCACGCAGACGACGCGACCCGGCAACGCCTGCGCACGATCGTGGAACAGGCCGATGTCGATGCATTGCCGGAAGTCATCGCGGCAATCCACGCGCACGACAGCCTGGCCTACAGCCGTGTCCGTGCCGAGGCATTCGCCGATCGAGCGGATGTGGCGCTGGCATCGGTGGCTGACAATGAAGCCGCTGCTGCGCTCCGCGGGCTGGCGCATTACGCCGTGTCACGGGACAAATGAGTCTCTCTTAACGCGCGAGGTAGTCACGCAGCGCCACCGCGTTGTTGTGCAGTTCGTCGCGCGCGGCGTACAACAGGGTCCCGCCAGTCGCAAGCCTTGCACGCAAGTCGGACAGCGCCTCGGCATTACCATCAAGTTCGGCGAAGTAACGGCGCTGGAAGCCGCTCCACTTCGCCGGGTCATGCGCGAACCATTGTCGCAAGGCGGCCGAGGGCGCGACCTCCTTCAACCACGCGTCGATCGCGGCCTCGGCGCGTGACAGTCCACGCGGCCACAGTCCGTCGACGAGGATGCGGGTGCCGTCGTCCGCGGCAGGAGGCGCGTAGATGCGCTTGACCGCGATGGCGTGGCGCATCGCCATGCTTTTTCATCCACCCGTGCCAAATCGCTCGTCGAAGAAGTCGTCCATCATCTCGAACGCGCGACGCGCAGCGCGTTCGTTGTACACGCAGTTCGGCGGACTGTTGGACTCGGGCTGGGCGAAGCAGTGCACCGCGCCGCTGAAGTTGACGAACTGCCAGTCGGCTTTCGCCTCATTCATTTCCTGCTGGAAGGCGGCGATGTGTTCTGGCTTCACACTCGTGTCGTCGGCGCCATTCAGCACCATGACCGCAGCTGGAATCGGCATGCCATCCATCGGCAGGTAACGCTCCAGCCCGCCATGGAAGCTGACCACGCCGGCCACCGGCGTGCCACTGCGCGCCAGCTCGAGCGCCACCGAACCCCCGAAGCAGAAGCCGTAGGCCCCGATGCGCCCGGCATCCAGAGAAACGCGTCCTGCCTGCGCCTTCAACGCATCGATCGCGGCATTCGCTCGCGCGCGCAGCCGCGTGCCGCCATCGTCATAGGCCTTTCGCGTCGCGGCACCGGCTTCCTGCGCGTTCTTCGGGCGCACAGCCACGCCATAGACATCGGCGACAAGCACCACGTAATCGCCGCCGGCGATCTGCTTCGCGTTCTCCACCGCGAGATCGGTGACGCCCATCCAGTTCGGGAACATCACCAGGCCCGGCACCGGTTTTTCCAGGGCATCGTCATACACCAGCGTGCCGCGGAAGCGTTCGTTGCCGACCTGCCACTCCAGGGGCTCGGTCCGGATCGCGGCGAGGGCCGACGATAGCGGCATCAACAGCAGCGCGGCCAACAGCATCTTGCGCATGGCGAAGCTCCGGTGCGGGATGTCCCCGACGCTACCCCGGCCCGCGCTTGCCCGGCGTGAAAGACGCGGATCAGGCGATGCCGAGGCCGGCGATGGCGGTGATCGCGTCGGGATCGAAGCCGCCAAGTTCGGCGAAATGGCGACCACGCGCGACGTAGTCGGTGTACGCCCCGAAGCTGGGTGCACCGGGCGACAGCAGCAGCACGCCATCCTTGCCCAGTGCCTTGCGGGCCAATGCCACCGCCGCCGGCAGATCATCGGCAGCGTGCAGGACGAAGCCGGCTTCGGCGGCGACCGGCGCGAGCAGGTCGTGGATGCGCGGTCCGTTCGCGCCCATGGTGACGATGCAGGCCGGCACACGGCTGGCGGCCATCGCCTCGGCGAAACCCGACCAGTCCAGGCCACGGTCATGTCCACCGACCAGCAGTGCGATGCGGCGACCTGCGAATACGTCGAGTGCGGCCAGTGAAGCGTGCGGCGTGGTACTGATGGAATCATTGACCCATGTGATGCCCGCCCGCGTGCCGAGCACCTGCAGGCGGTTGGGCAGCGGCTGGAAAGTGCTCGCGTGGCGCGCCAATGCGACAGCGTCGAAGCCCATCACCTCCAGTGCGAGCAGCACGCCGCACAGGTTGCTGCGGTTATGCGCGCCTGGCAGCGGCAGGTCGCTGACATCGAGGACGCGAACGTCACCGCGATGGATGAAATCACCACGCAGGTGCCAGCCACCGGCATGGTTGAACCAGCGGATCCTGCTGTCGGGCAGGACGACCTGCGCGAGCGTACGATCACCGGCATTGAGCACGGCGTGATGGGGCCGCGCCTGGATCAGCAGCGCAAGCTTGTCCTCGATGTAGCGACGCTGGCTGCCATGCCAATCCAGGTGTTCGGGGTAGATGTTGGTGACGATGGCGATGGCGGGCCGGATACCGCTCGCTGCGACATCGCGGGTCTGATAGCTCGACAGTTCGATCGCCCACTCGTCGGCACGCGCATCGAGCAGTTCCAGCAGTGGCTTGCCGATGTTGCCTGCGAGCGCAGTGCGCCGGCCGGCGGCGCGCAGCAGGTGCGCCAGAAGGCTGGTCGTGGTGCTCTTTCCCTTGGTGCCGGTGACGCACCAGGTGCGCTCATGCGCACCCCGTTCACCGAACCACAGCCCGGTGCCGCCAATGAAGCGCGTGCCACGCTCGGCCGCCTCGCGCGCGGCATCGCCATAGGGGCTGATGCCGGGAGACTTCACCACCACGTCGAAGGCCGCAAGGCGATCCGCGGAGACTTCGTTCTCCAGCAACAACAGCGGATCGGCGAGCGCGCGTGCCTCCTCAGCCTCGCCCGGACTGCAGAACAGCGTCAGCGCTTGGCCGGGCAGTCGTGCGCGCAGCGCGCGATAGGCCGCACGGCCTTCGCGGCCCCAGCCCCAGAGCGCGACCCGACGCCCCTCAAGCGCGGAAATTCGCACCGATGCGCTCCCAAAGCGCCGGCGGGATGCGGTGTTCGTCCTCCACCGCCATCAGCGCGTCGACCGACAGCGTGGTTTCGTCGAGCTGCGGCGCGACTTCACGGGCGAACCGGCGGACGATGTCGTCTTCACGCCATTCCGGCCTCTGCGCCAGCGCGGCCATCGCCGCCCGCGATTCCCGCCCCTCACCCACGCATTCGAAGGGCTTGTGGTCGCGGAACTCGAGCAATGCGTCGAAGCCCGGGACCTGCCCTTCGTCATCGAGCAGGTTGCGCCCGAAGATCCCAACCAGCCGTGGCTTCGGCATGAAGGGCGCCAGCGCAAGGAAGACGAAGTGGCATTTCGGGCAGACGCCGCACCAGCGGTTCACCGGCCGCTCGCCGAGGATGTGGAAGTTGCGGTTGCAGCTGGAAAAATGTGCGTCGTAACGCGTGCTGCGCGCGAACTGGCGGGCAACTGCGAGCTCGCTCAGCGGTCGCAGCAGCGAGTAGTAGCGCAGGTCGGCGGCGATGTGTGTCTCCACGTACTCGCCGAAGGCACGCTCGAATGCCCAGCCCTTCGACCACTGGTGGTTCACCTCGCCAGTGCCTTCGATCAGGCTGCCGTAGCTGGCCGAGCGCTCGTTGGAGAAAACCACCTGATCTGCATCAACCAGCAGTGCCGCCAGCACCATGATCGCCGAATTGATCGCGGTGACCGGGATATGGCCGTTCCACGCGCCTTGCCGGTTGTACTCGAACAATTCGGGCGCGAGCTGGCGCTGGATGTTGAGCGTGGCAAGCCCGGTCCGTTCGGCACAGGCGCGGATCAGCTGCGAACCACCGATCCACGTCACCGTCTGTTCTACACCGGCCTCGCGCAACGCCTCGATCGAGACCAGCGAGTCCTTGCCGCCGCCGATCGCGGTCAACGCGTGGGCGCGCAACCCGAGCATCGGAGCGACGCTTTCCGCGGCCGCCCCGTGCGGGAAGCGGATGCGACCCTCGAGCGACAGCCCGTTCCGGTACGCGAACTCACCCAGGCCGTGGCGGTAGACATCGTCCAGCAGACCGGCGGTCGCCGCATCGACCGTGGTGGATTCGACCCGTATTTCGCGTGGAATCGCCGCCTTGTAGTAGCTGACGCCGGCGATCAGGTGCAGCAGGGTGAGCGCTTGCTCCACTGCTTCGGCACGCGCGCCCGCCAACTTGAATGGCGCGCCCGGCACGGTCACCACTTCGATCAGCTCCGGGCCATCATCGAAGGCATAGACCAGCCGCGCTTCGCCGGTTGCCGGGTCGAAGCTGCGCCGCACGAAGCGGAACGCCTGGATCGCGTCGCGATCGAACATCGTCATGCGTGGAGCTCCTGGCTGCCGTCGCCATCGAGCAGGTCCTCGGCCGGCAGATCGCGCAGGTTGTAGGTATTGGCCATCGAGAAACCGTAGGCACCAGCATCCGAGAACAGCAGGATGTCGCCTTCGCGGGTGGCCGACGGCATCGGGCGGCGCTTGCCGAACACGTCGGTGGACTCGCAGATCGGACCGACGATGTCGGCCGGCGCAAGCTCCGTGTCACCCAGACGGCTCAGGTTGACGATGTCGTGCCAGGCGTCGTACAGCGCGGGCCGCATAAGCGTGTGCATGCCGGCATCGCTGCCGACGCGGCGGATGCCGAGCTTGTCGACCACCTGGGTCACCCGTGAGAGCATCACGCCGCATTCGGCCACGAGGTAGCGGCCGGGCTCGATGGCCAGCCGGTAGGCCGAGTGAGCCGCCTTGATCTGGGCGAGCCCGGCAGCCCAAGCGTCGATGTCGAACGGTTCGTCATCGGCCTCGTAGGGAATCGGCAGGCCGCCGCCGATGTCGATGGTATCGATGGTGCCGATGCGGTCGGCCAGCCCGCCGAGTTCGTCGGCGATCTGGTTCCAGTGCTGCGCGCTTTCCACCCCGCTTCCCAGATGCGCATGCAGGCCGGTGATGCGGGTGCCGAGCGCACGTGCTTCAGCGAGGAACTCGTCGAAGCGCTCCAGTGGCAAGCCGAACTTCGAGCTCTTGCCGCCGGTCTTGACCTTGTCGTGATGGCCATCGCCGCGGCCTAGGTCCACGCGCAGCCACAAGTCGCGGCCGCGGAAGACCTCCGGCCAGTTGCGCAGTGCCTCGACATTGTCGAGGGTGGTGTTGATGCCACGCGACATCGCGAAGGCGTACTCATCGCGCGGGGCAAAGCTGGGCGTGAACAGCACACGATCCGTGGTCAGCCCGGGCACTTCGGCGAACACGCGCTCGACCTCTGCCCTGGATACGCATTCCAGCCCGAACCCCTCATCGGCAAGCGTGCGCAGGATCAGCGGATGCGAATTCGCCTTGATCGCGTAGAAGCGGCGATCCACCGCGTCCACCGCAGCCAGCCGGCGCGCGCGTTCCCGCAACGTCGGCAGGTGATAGACATAGCGCGGCGTGCCCTGGTCGGCCAGCGCCAACAGGCGTGCACGTTCGGTCCCGTCCTCCCACCAGCGCGGTCCACGCCCGCGCGCGGAACCATCGATCCGCCGCCAGCTCTGGCCGAACACGCCGGGTTCGTCGATCGGCATAGCGCCGCTGTCGATCAGCGCCTCGTGCAGGCTGGCCAGCATGCCATCGGCATCGGCCTCGTCGATCACGAAACTGAGGTTGAGGTCGTTGGAGGACTGCGACACCAGGTGCACGCGCTCCTGCCCGAACATCGCCCAGATGTCCGAGAGCTTGTGCAGCATCGAACGCATGCCGCGGCCAACCAGCGTGATGGCCGCGCACGGGGCGATCACCTTGACGCGGCAAACCTCGGCAAGATCCTCCGACAGTCGCGCAAGCACGTCGGTGCTGACCAGGTTCTCGTTCGGGTCCAGCGAGACGGTCACGTTGGTTTCGGACGACCCGATCATGTCGACCGACAGGCCGTGGCGGCGGAAGCGTTCGAAGACGTCCGCGAGGAAGCCGACCTGCTGCCACATGCCCACCGATTCCATCGACACCAGCACGATGCCGTTGCGGCGACTGATCGCCTTGACTCCGGGAACGGTCGGCACGCTGGCATCGATGCGCGTGCCCGGATGGTCCGGGCGGGTGGTATCGAGGATCGCCATCGGCACCCGCGCGTCGCGGCAGGGGCCAATCGCGCGCGGGTGCAACACCTTGGCACCGGTGGTGGCAATCTCCTGCGCCTCGGCGTAGTCCAGCCGGGCGAGCAGGCGCGCATCCGGCACCTCGCGCGGATTGGCGCTGAACATGCCGGGCACGTCGGTCCAGATCTCCACGCGCTCGGCCCCGAGCAGGGCGCCGAAATAACCGGCCGAGGTGTCCGAACCGCCGCGGCCGAGGATGGCGGTGCCGCCATCGCCGTGCCGCGCGATGAAGCCCTGCGTGATCAGCACTCGATGCGGCTGCGCGGCGAAACGCGGCTGCCAATCGGCGGCACCGACACGTTCGCAGTTGACCGCGAGCCGGCTGGCCCACTCGCTCTGGTTCGGCATCGCCAGCGCATCCAGCCAGTCGCGCGCATCGCACCAGCCGACGTCCATGCCTTGCGTGGCAAGATAGGCGGCGCCGAGTCCGGAAGACAGCAATTCGCCCATCGCGAGCATTTCGGCCTGCCATTGGTAGGGCCGCGTCGCAGCGCGAGGGTCGTCCAGCAGCGCCCGCAGTTCGGCGAAGCGCGGCTGCAGCAACGCCTCGGCGTCGAGGCCGAGCTCGCCGGCGAATGCTTGGTGACGCTGCACCAGCGCCTCGATCCGCGCTTCGGCATCTTCCGCGCCGTGGGCAATCGCCTGCAGCTCGTTGGTCACGCCCGAAAGGGCGGAAACCACCACCAGCACGCGGGCGTCGCCGGCACGTGCCAGGGCGATGCGCCCGATGTTGTCCCAGCGCACGCGGGTGGAAACGCTGGTACCGCCGAATTTGAGCACCACCCAGGGCGCTGTACTTGCATGGGACGACATAGAATGTCCGCAGGCCAGGTCATCTGGCGACGATGCCATTCTAATGACTGAACTGCCCCGCCGCCTGCGCCCCTACGTGCAGGCCGATGTGTTCGCCGACCGGCCCGGCGCCGGCAACCCGCTGGCCGTGGTACTCGATGCCGAGGGCCTGTCCGACGACGACATGCAGGCGATCGCGCGCTGGACCCGCTTGCCGGAAACCACCTTCGTGCTGCCACCGGCGGATGCCGATGCCAGCTATCGCTTGCGCATCTTCAGCCCGCGGCGCGAAGTGCCGTTCGCCGGCCACCCGAGCGTGGGCACCGCGCATGCCGTGCTCGAGGCCGGCCTGGCTGCGCCCTGCGACGGCTACCTGGTACAGGACGGGATCGCGGGCAGACTGCCGCTGCGCGTGCAGGGCGATGGTGCGACCCGGACCATCGCGGTGCGTACGCCGCGCGCGTCCCTGGTGGAGGCCGCTTCCGCCGATGACCCCCGCCTGGTCGATGCCTTCGCCGGCCTGCCACTGGGCGCGCTACCGCCCGCATTGATGGATGGCGGCCGCCGCTGGTGGCTGGTGGAGCTCGCCGACGAGGCCTCGCTGCGCAGCGCCACGCCGAATTGGCCGGCGATTTCCGCACTGGCCGAGGTTACCGGCAGCATGGGCGTGTGCGTGTTCGCGCGCAGCAACGATCCGGTGTACTACCTCGCGGTGCGTGCGTGGGTGGGCGCGCCCGCGCAATTCGAGGATGCCGCCTCGGGCGCCGCCAACGCGACGCTCGCCGCCTGGCTGGCCATGCGCGACGCCCTGCCCGGCGACACCGGCTTCTATCGCATCAGCCAGGGCCGCGAGGTCGGGCACGATGCCATCATCGAGTTGACGGTGGACGCCGACGGCGACGTCTGGTCGGGTGGGCGCGTGACCAGCGTGGTGCGTGGCGAACTCGACTGGCGCTGAGCGCGGCGCAATCGCCATCGTGCAGAAGGGCACCCGAGGGTGCCCTTCTTCGTTGTCAGCGCGATGCGGGATCGATCATTCCGGAGTGACGTCCACGCGCACCCGGACGCGATCGCCAGGATGGTGGTTCATCCGAGAGGTGTAACGGCGCCCCGCGTACTCGTAGGTGACGTCGTAGGCGTCGTAGCCGGCATTGCCGTAGCTCGCATTGCTGTAGCGGCCATCGGCAGGCACCGGATCGCAGACGGTGACCTGACCGGTCAGGCGCTGGCGGCGGTTCTGGTCATAGATGCTGCCGCCCACCTGGCTGCCGACCATGGAGCCGATCGCCGAAGTCGCATAGCGCGCGGAACCACCGCCCACCTGGCTGCCGAGCACCGCGCCGACCACGCCACCGACGACGGTCGCCACGGTGCGCCCGGTCTGCGAGCCGCCATAGCTGTTGCCGCCGTAGTAACCATTGTTGCCATACCCGTTGTTGTAGCCATTGGGATAGCTGTTGCCGTAGCGGTCCACGTAGCCATCATTGCGGGTATAGCAGCGCTGGCCCTGGGCGCCATAGCGATCAGTGGCGTAACCCCCGCCCGCCACGCGATTCACGCTGATGACGCGCGCGTAGTCGTACTGGGCGTTGCCGTAGCCAGCGGTGTCGTATCCGCGGGCATCGTATTGCGGATCACCCGCGAGCGTGATGGTCTGCGCGGAAGCTGCACCCATCGTGGTGGCCATTGCGAGCGCGATCATAGAAAGGGACAGGTGCTTCATTGCGTGAACTCCCCCCGCCGGTCATCGGCGGACGCTTACCACCATGCAAAGGGGGCGCTAAAGCGGTGCTGAATCCGGCGGGTTCCGGGACCCGCCGTTGCCGCGCATTCACCCGCTCGCCAGCCCCGCGATGCAGGCGTATCCTCGAAGTGACCGCCATGACCGCCCGCCGAGCGCACGCTCGTGGGACGCGCTCCGATCAGCGGACGACCATGACGTCCCAGTCACCTCATGCGTGAAGGAGACGGACGCATGTCCTACAGCACACAAGCCATCCGCAACATCGCGCTCGCGGGCCACCCGGGCGCCGGCAAGACCACGCTCTTCGAAGCCCTGCTGCATGCCGGCGGCACGGTACAGACGGCAGGCAGCATCGAGCGCGGCACCACCGTGTCCGACTTCGACCCGATCGAGAAGGAACGCGGCCACTCGCTCGATTCGGCGATCGCAAGCACCGACCACGCCGGCATCCACGTCAACCTGATCGACACCCCCGGCTATCCGGATTTCCGCGGCCCGGCCCTGTCCGCGCTGGCAGCGGTGGAAACGGTCGCGGTGGTGGTGGACGCCGACACCGGCGTGGCCTACGGCACGCGCCGGATGATGGAGTACGCGAAGGCGCGCGGCCTGTGCCGGGTGATCGTGGTGAACAAGATCGACCATGCCGGCGCCGACCTCGCCGGGCTGATGGCCGCACTGCGCGAGGAGTTCGGTCCGGAAGCGCTGCCGCTCAACCTGCCGGCCGACGAAGGCACCCGCGTCATCGACTGCTTCGGCAACGACAGCGGCGACAGCGACCTCGGCCCCGTGGCCGAATGGCACCAGCGGATCATCGACCAGGTGGTCGAGGTCAACGAGAAGGTGATGGATCGCTATCTCGATGTCGGCGAAGGCGGCCTGTCCGGGCAGGAGATGCACGATGCCTTCGAACAGGCGCTGCGCGAGGGTCACCTCGTGCCGGTGTGCTTCGTCTCGGCGCGCAGCGGCACCGGCGTGCGCGAGCTGCTCGACATCGCCGAGCGGTTGTTCCCGCACCCTGGTGAAGCCAATCCACCGGAATTCTGCAAGGGATCAGGCGAGGCCGCGTCGAGCCTCCACCCGACGCCCGATCCGGATGCGCATGTCATCGCCGACGTCTTCAAGATCATCCACGACCCGTTCGTCGGCAAGCTGGCGGTGTTCCGCGTCTACCAGGGCACGCTGCGGCCTGACAGCCAGCTGTTCATCGACGATGGCCGCAAGCCGTTCAAGGTCGCACACCTGTACAAGCTGCGCGGCAAGGAACACGTCGAGGTCGCGCAGGCGGTGCCCGGCGACATCGCCGCGGTGGCCAAGGTCGATGAACTGCATTTCGATGCTGTCCTGCATGATTCGCACGACGAAGACCACATCCACCTGAAGCCGATCGAATTCCCGCGGCCGATGTTCGGGCTGGCGGTGGAGCCGTCCAGCAAGGGCCAGGAACAGAAGCTGGCGACCGCGCTGGCCAAGCTCGCCGAGGAAGACCCGGCGTTCGTCGTCGAGCACAACAACGAGACCCACGAGACGGTGATGCGCGGACTGTCCGACCTGCATCTGCGCGTGCAGCTGCAGCGGCTGAAGGAGCGTTTCGGCCTGGAAGTTGCCACGCACCCGCCACGCATCGCCTATCGAGAAACAGTGCGACAGAAGGCCGAAGGCCACCATCGCCACAAGAAGCAGACCGGCGGTGCCGGCCAGTTCGGCGAGGTGTTCCTGCGCGTGGAACCGCTGCCGCGCGGCGGCGGCTTCGAGTTCGTCGACGAGGTCAAGGGCGGCGTCATCCCGGGCCAGTTCATCCCGGCGGTCGAGAAGGGCGTGCGCCAAGTGATGGCGAGTGGCGCGGTGGCCGGCTTTCCCCTGCAGGACCTGCGGGTGGTGGTGTACGACGGCAAGCACCACCCGGTCGATTCCAAGGAGGTGGCGTTCGTCGCGGCGGGCAAGAAGGCCTTCCTCGATGCGATCTCGCGTGCCGAGGCACAGGTGCTTGAGCCGATCGTCGAGCTCGAAGTGAGCGCGCCCGAGGCGCACATGGGCGACATCAGCGGCGGCCTCGCCAGCAAGCGCGCGCGCATCCACGGCACCGACAGCCGGCGCGGCGGCGAGATCGTGGTCAAGGCGCAGGTGCCCCTCTCCGAACTGGAGGGCTACGCCACGGAACTGAAATCGGCCACCGCCGGACGCGGGCGCTACGCGCTGGACTTCAGCCACTACGAGCCGGTACCAGCCCAGGTCCAGCAGCGACTGGTCACAGACTGGCGGCCGCAGCACGACGAGGATTGAGCCAGGAGACGCCGGAAACCGAAAAAGTCGGCAAAAACAGGCGCAGAACCCCTTGGCGGCGCTTCGCAGTTGCAATACATTGGCTTGCCGGCATCCACCGCGCAACAAATTCCCTTCAAGCGAGGAACGTGAAAACCATGGCCATGAAGAAAGCCGCCAAGAAGCCCGCCGCCAAGGCGGCCCCGAAAGCCGCCCCGAAGGCGATGAAGCCGATCAAGGAAGCGCTGAGCAAGTCCGCGCTGGTCGCGCACATCGCTGACTTCACCGGCGTCGCCGCCAAGGACGTGCGCAATGTCATTGCCGCCCTTGAAAGCACCATGCACGCCTCGGTGAGCAAGAAGGGCGCCGGCTCCTTCACCCTGCCGGGCGCGTTCAAGATCACGGCGGTGGAAGTCCCGGCGCGTCCGGCGCGCAAGGGCATCAACCCGTTCACCAAGGAAGAGGTCACCTTCAAGGCTCGCCCGAAGTCGACCAAGCTCAAGGTGCGTGCGCTGAAGAAGCTGAAGGACGCCGCGGGCTGATTCCATCCCGGAACGCGATTTCTGGAACCGGGGTCCGAAGGGCCCCGGTTTCTTTTTTGGCAAGCGGCACATGCCCGCTTCATCCCGGGCACACGCGCCTGCGTCAGGATGGACGCATCTCCATCGTCGACAAGAAATGGTCGGACGCCGTTCCTCCCCTGCCCTGCGACTGCGCCGCGCGCTCGCCACACTGGCTTGGCTGCTGGTGTTGCTGATCGGTGCGCGCTGGGCCTGGAACCTGCCGGCGGTTCAGGCCAGCATCGAGAGCGCGCGGCTTGCGAGGATGCCGGCACCCACGAGCCTCCCGGTGCCAGTGGAGGGCGTTGCCGCCCGCCGCATCGCCGACACATGGGGTGCTGCCCGCAGTGGTGGGCGCAGCCACGAGGGCGTGGACATCTTCGCGCCACGCGGTACGCCGGTGACCAGCAGCACACGCGGCGTGGTCTCGCAGGTCGCCGATCGCGGGTTGGGTGGCAAGCAGGTATGGGTAATCGGCCCGGGCGGTGAGCGTCACTACTACGCGCACCTGGATGCCTTCGCGCCGGGACTCGCGCGCTTCGACAGGGTCGAGGCCGGCGCGCTGCTCGGATTCGTCGGCGATACCGGCAATGCGCGCGGCACCTCCCCCCACCTGCACTACGGCATCTACGCGATCGACGGCGCCTACAACCCCTGGCCGCTACTGCAGGCCCAGACCCGCGCGGCTGAAGCGAACCCGACCGGCACTGCCGGGACAGCGCGGGCGAACCCCGGCAGCGAACGCGCAAAGCGGTAGCATCCGCGCATGACTTCGGAGAACGCGATGGACAAGCGCTTCTGGATCTGCGGCCTGGTGATGAGCATCGCGGCGATGGTGTTGGACGTCATCATCCACGGCCACCTGCTGCGGGCGGACTATGCGGCGCTCGTCCCCGCCGGACTGGTGCGCGGCCCGGAGGGCGCCCGGTTCCTGCCATGGATGCTGCTGGCGCATCTCGGCATCGGGTTCGGCATGACGGCCCTGTATCGCGCCTTCCACCCCGCGCCGACCAGCGATATCCGCCAGGGATTGCGCTTCGGTGGCCTGCTGGCCCTGCTCGCGACAATCCCGGGCTATCTCATCTACTACGCTGTGCAACCCTGGCCGGGAATGCTGGTGCTGAAGCAGGTGGTGTTCTCCACCGTGGCGATGCTCCTGCTCGGACTCCTGCTCGCCTGGCTGCAACCCCGCAGGCGGGTGTTGTGAGTCAGGGAGGACTCATACGATGAAGTTTCCGCGAACGCTTCTTGCGCCACTGGCTGTCATCGCGCTGGCCGCGTGCACAGCGGAGCACGCGCCCGGCAGTGTCGATCGCAGCGCGGATGGATCCATGCCGGGTGCCGCATTGCCAACGCCCGCCGTGGCAGAAGGGGATTCGATCACCGGCATGCCCGACGCGCCACCTGACGGCTCGCCCGTGCCGCTGGATGCCGCGGCCTCACCGGTGCCCATCGACGAAGGCGCACCGCCGGCCGACGCAATCGCCGAAACCGAGATTCCCACCGATACACCCGCGCCTCCGATGCCCGCCACCGAACCAGGCACCGACGCGGCTGTGCAGGTGATCCGCGACTACTACGCGGCCATCAACCGCCGCGATTACGCCACTGCCTACCGTCTGTGGCGTGGCGGCGGCAACGCAAGTGGCCAGTCGCTGGCCCAGTTCACCCGAGGTTTCCAGGACACCAGTGGGGTGTCGCTGCAGATCGGAGCGCCGGGCCGGATTGACGCCGGTGCCGGCCAGCGCCATGTGGAAGTACCGATATCGCTTGTGGCGCGCCATCATGACGGGCGCGAGTCGCGGTTTCGCGGCAGCTATGTCCTGCAGCGCACGGTGGTGGACGGCGCCACCCTCGACCAGCGCGAATGGCGCATCGCTTCCGCACGTCTCGGAGAAGTCCAGTGAAGTCCATCCATCGTCTTGCCCTTGTCTCGAGCGTCGCCCTCCTGTTGGGCTGCCAGCCA
>JAEXBT010000185.1 GCA_023393895.1 Pseudomonadota bacterium | reverse complement strand
TAGAGCGTGGTGCCGCCGGCCTTGCTTTCGAACAGCTTGACGACCTTGCCGTCCGTGGCCGCGACCACCGGCGTGCCGGCCGGCGCCATGATATCAATCGCGTCGTGCACCCGGTTGTCGCCGCGCGCCTGGCTGAAGGTGTCAATGAGCTGGGCGGCCTGGACGTTCTGCACCGGGATGGCGAGGCTGCCGGGGGCCGGGCCGACGCCCGGGCCGGGTTGGGGCGCCGCGACCGGCTGCACGTTTGCCGGCGGCTCGCTGCCGTGCGGATCGACGATGATGCTCGCCGGCGCTGCGGCCGGGGCCGCCGGAGCGGGCGTGCGGCCGGGGGCGGGCAGCGCTTCGGCCGGCGTCGCCTGCGCGGCCACGTTGCGCTGTGCATCGCGCTGCATCCAGTAATAGACGCCGTTGGCGCCGACCAGCAGGCCGGCCAGGAACAGCAGGAACTGGCGAAACACGCCGGCCCCGCGACGCTCGACCACACGGCGTTCGATGACGCGCGGCTCGGCGGCGGGTGGTGCAGTCGGTTCGATGCGGTCTTCCTCGCTCATCGCGCGTCCTCGCTCAGGGAATCAGGGTGACCGGCGTGCCTCGGCTGACGGCCTCGGACACCTGCAGCACCGACCAGTTGGTCATCCGGATGCAGCCGTTCGAATGGGTCTTGCTGATGCTGCCGGGTTCGGGCGTGCCGTGGATGCCGTAATGCGGCTTGGACAACCCCATCCACATCACCCCGACCGGGCTGTTCGGGCCCGGCGGCAGCGTCGCCAGCGGGCCGGGCTTCGCGCCCTTGAACAGCTTCGGGTTGTAGTTGTAGTGCGGGTTCTTGGCCACGCTGCGCAGCTCCCACTGGCCGATCGGCAACGGGTCGCGCTCGCTGCCGGTGGTGACCGGGAATTGCGCGTAGACCTTGCCCTGCGGGTTGATCAGCATGAGCAGCTTGGCCGCCTCCGACACCACAATCCGCGTGGCCTGCGGCAGCCCGGGAATGTCGCGCACGTTGGGCACGATGATTTCGGTGCCTGGTGCCGAGAGGTCCTTGCCCGGGTTGAGCATCTCCAGCGCGGCCGGGCGGATGTGGAACTTCTCGCCCAGCGCCTCGCCCACGTTCCCGTAGGAAAGTGCCGGCAACTTGGCCTTGCCGTACATGCTGCCAGGGATGGCGCGGAACGGGCCCTTCACGTCATCGGCGGTCAGCGTGTACTTGACCAGCGCCGGCCCGCGCTGTTCCAGCGCCGTCCAGGTCGCTTCATCCAGATGTCCCGTCACCGGCAGCCCGGACATGCGCTGGAAGCCACCGATCGCCCGTGCGGTGTTGGTCCCGGGACGGCCGTCGATCTCGCCCGGCGACATCCAGCTGCGGTCCAGCAACACCTGTGCACGCAGCAGACCGATTACCCCGGTGCGCTCGGTGCGCAGGTCAGGCGCGACCGGGCCAGTCGGCGGCGGCAGCGGTTCGGCCGGCGGCGAGGGCGGCAGTTCGCTCTGCTCCGGCAACGGCTGTTCGTCCTGCACCGGGACCTGCTCGCCGGCGGGCGGCGCAGGCGGCGGAATCTCCGTCGGGGTGGCAGGCTCGGCGGGCACCTGCGCGGGCTCGGTCGGCGGAGGCGGCAGCGACGGGGCCGGCGGCGCGGGCGGTGCAGGCGGCGGATCGGCCTGCGGCGACACCGGCTCCGGTGGGACTTGCGGCTTCGGTGGCTGCTGCGCCTGCAGCGGCAAGGCGATCGCCAGGGTCAGGACAGCGGCAAACGAAAGTACGGTCAGGCGCGGCACGGCGGATCCTCGATGAATGCTTCATGCTGGCGGACGGCCCGCCGCAGTCAGGTGAAAATGATGCCAGACCCGGCGTTCGAAGCCACGGACGGCCCGGCAGGGCTTATCCTTTCGATTCAGCCACTTCGCGCCATCGCCATGTCCGACACGCCTCCCGACCGCCTGTGCAATGACCCGCGCAGCAAGTTCTATGACGAAGCCCTGCTCGAGCGCGGCATCGGCATCCGCTTCAACGGCGAGGAGCGGCAGAACGTGGAGGAATACTGCGTCAGCGAAGGCTGGGTGCGGGTGGCGATGGGCCGCGCGCTGGATCGCCGCGGCCAGCCGATGACGATGAAGATCAAGGGCACGGTCGAGCCCTACTTCCGCACCTGAGCGTCCCCTCTGGCAGACCCGGTTGACCGGCGGGCGCCGCAGCGTCATCATCCTGCCACACATTTCGATGATTCTGGAATCATGGAACCCGAAGCCGCCGTTCGTGCCCTTGCCGCCCTTGCCCAGCCCTCGCGGCTGGCGTTGTTCCGCCGGCTGGTCGAAGCCGGGCCCGGCGGGGATTTCCCGGGCGAGTTGAGCATCCGCCTCGGCATCCCCGCCAACACGCTCTCGTTCCACCTCAAGACCCTGGCCCAGGCCGGGCTGATCGATGCCCTGCGCGAAGGCCGCGCGATCCGCTACGTGGCCCGCTTCGACACCATGGACGCACTGGTGGCCTTCCTCGGCGAGAACTGCTGCGGCGGCGATGCCTCGCTGTGCGCCCCGGCCGCGCGCGGATGCGAGGCGGCATGAACACGCCACAAGCCACCCTCGGCTCCCGCATGGGCGCCTTCGAGCGCAACCTGACCTGGTGGGTGCTCGGCTGCATCCTCGTCGGCACCCTCCTCGGCTGGGCATTGCCGGGGCCGTTTGCAGCAATCGCCGGCATGGAAGTGGCGCGGGTCAACCTGCCGGTGGCGCTGCTGGTCTGGGTGATGATCATCCCGATGCTGCTGCGGATCGACTTCGGTGCGCTGCGCCAGGTCGGCCGCCACTGGCGCGGCATCGGAGTCACGCTCGGCGTCAACTGGCTGGTCAAGCCGTTCTCCATGGCCCTGCTGGCGTGGCTGTTCCTGCGCGTGCTGTTCGCGCGCTGGCTGCCGGCCGGACAGATCGACAGCTACATCGCCGGCCTCATCCTGCTCGCGGCCGCACCGTGCACGGCAATGGTCTTCGTCTGGAGCCGGCTGTGCGATGGCGATGCGGAGTTCACCCTGTCGCAGGTCGCGCTGAACGACGCGATCATGGTGGTGGCGTTCGCGCCGATCGTCGCGCTGCTGCTCGGTGTTTCCTCGATCACCGTGCCGTGGCAGACCCTGTTGCTGTCCGTCCTGCTCTACATCGTGGTGCCGGTGCTGCTGGCCATGGCCTGGCGACGCTGGCTACTCGCGCGCGGCGGCGAAGCCGCACTGCAGCGCGTCCTGGCTCGCCTCAACCCATGGTCGCTGGCCGCGTTGCTGCTGACGCTGGTCCTGCTGTTCGCCTTCCAAGGCCAGCAGGTGGTGCGGCAGCCACTGGTGATCGCGCTGCTGGCGGTGCCGATCCTGTTCCAGGTCTATCTCAACGCCGGGCTGGCCTATTGGCTCAATCGCCGGCTCCGGGTGCCGCATTGCGTGGCCGGGCCGTCGGCGCTGATCGGCGCCAGCAACTTCTTCGAACTCGCGGTTGCCGCCGCCATCGCCCTGTTCGGGGTGCACTCTGGCGCCGCACTCGCCACCGTGGTCGGCGTGCTGGTCGAGGTGCCGGTGATGCTCTCGGTGGTGCATCTCGTCAATCGCAGCCGCGGCTGGTACGAACGGCCGCAGCTCCCGGCATCCCGCACAACGGAATCCGCCCCATGACCCATCCTCCTTACAACATCCTGTTCCTGTGCACCGGCAATTCCGCGCGCAGCATCATCGCCGAATCGCTGGCGAACGGCATCACCGATGGGCGTTTCCGTGGCTACAGTGCCGGCAGCCATCCCTCCGGCCAGGTGCAGCCTTTGGCGCTGGAGGTCCTGGCCGATGCCGGCCTGCCGGTCGAGGTCGCACGCAGCAAGTCGATGGACGAATTCGCCACCGCGGATGCACCGGTCATGGACTTCATCATCACCGTCTGCGACAACGCCGCCGGCGAGGCCTGCCCGGTCTGGCCGGGGCAGCCGGTCACCGCGCACTGGGGCGTGGCCGATCCGGTGCCGCATGACGGCAGCGCGCCACAGGCACGCGATTTCCAGCGGGCGATGCAAGTGCTGCGACGGCGCGTCGAGTTGCTGGCCGCGCTCAAGATGGACGCGCTGGACCGGCTGTCCCTGCGTGAGGCGTTGGCACGCATCGGCAAGACCGGCTGAGCGCACGTCCGAAACACGAACCGGGTACGCTGTGGTCTCCCCCATGGAGAATGCCCGATGCGCCCGATCCTGATTGCCGTGGTCGCGTTCGCCCTGTCCGTCGCGCCGCTCGCACACGCAAAGGAAACCCGCTGCACCCTGAAGTACGACATGGAAGGCGGCGGTGCGTTCTACAAGCGTTCCACCGGCAGTGGCACCATCAGCTGTGACAACGGCCAGTCGATGCGCGTCAACATCGAATCGAAGGGCGGCGGCCTGACCTTCGGCAGCTCCAAGATTACCGACGGCATCGGCAAGTTCTCGCCGGTCCACGACATCCGGGACCTGATCGGCGGCTACGCCACCGCCGAGGCCAATGCCGGCGGCGGCAATGCGAGCAAGGCGCAGGTGGTCACCAAGGGCTCGATCTCCCTGGCGCTGAGCGGCAGGGGCACCGGTCGCACGCTTGGTGTGTCGTTCGGCAGCTTCATCATCACCGAAGCGGGCAAGTAGGCGGCCCCGCACCGTTCAGGCGGCGGTCTCCGCCGCCTGCAGCGCATCGAAGCACTCGCGCTCCTCGAAGCGCACATGGTCGTGCAACAGCCGGCCGAATCGGGCCAGCGCCTCGCGCCCGAGGTCATTCGAATCCGCACGCAGGCACATGGCCGCGAGCACGCGGTGCTCATCAAGCAGGCGCATCGCCCGCGCCTCGGGCAACACGCCGGGATGGCGGACCAGCAACGCTTCCTCGCGACGGAAGTGCGCGGCGAGCTCGTCCTGCCAGTAGGACGCGATCCGGGCGTTCATCAGCGCCAGCGCCTCGGGCGTGGCCGGTTCGGGAAACCGGGCGATGTCGCGCGCCAACAGCAGCGAGCCGTGATGCTCGCGCGCCAGTTCGCGGAGGACGCCTACCCGTGGCATCCGGGGTCCAGCAAGGCGCGGGCACGCGCCTGCAACGCCTGCCAGCTCGCTTCGAGCTGGTCGGGCTTGGGCGTGATGCGCGCGATCAACGCCAGGGCGGCTTCGAGTTCCTCGACCCGCCAAGCCAGCGCGGCGTAATCGGCCGCCTCCACCAGTTCCACCTGGCGGTCGCTGCACACGCCGATGCAGGGGCGATCGGCCTGCAGCCGGCCGCAGCCCACGCATCGCCATGCCTCGATGGTTTTGACCGCCTCGACCATGACCGCGATCCTCCCGAACCCGCGGCCGCGCTGCATTGACGCGGGTCAACCGTCGCCGTCGTCATCGGCACCGGGCTTGCGGCGCGCACGCGGGTGCGCCCCATCGTAGACCCGGGCCAGATGCTGGAAGTCCAGATGCGTGTAGATCTGGGTGGTGGCGATGTCGGCATGGCCGAGCAGTTCCTGCACGCCACGCAGGTCACCGGAGGATTCCAGCACGTGGGTGGCGAAGCTGTGCCGCAACAGGTGCGGATGCACGCGCTTGAACACGCCCTGTCGCTGCGCCAGTTGGCGCAGGCGCAGTTGCACCGCGCGCGTGGAGATCGGCTTGTCGCCACCGCGCCCCGGGAACACCGGCATCGCGTCCTGTCCGCCCGATGCACTACGCCATTCGGCGAGTGCGCGACAGGCATGCGATCCCACCGGCACGATGCGCGCCTTGCCACCCTTGCCGAGCACCTGCACCAGCCCCTCGGAGAGGTCGAGGTCGCGCCAGCGCAGGTTGCACAGTTCGGACAGGCGCAGGCCGGAGGAATAGAACAGCTCCAGCATCGCGCGATCACGCAGCCCGAGCGGCGCATCAGTCGGCAGCTCGACCAGCTGCACGGCCTCGTCCACGTCCAGCACCTGCGGCAGCTTGCGCGCGGCCTTGGGGGCACGCACGCCGGGGACCGGATTGGCAGCGATGCGGCCGTGTTTCAGCAGCCAGCCGTACAGGCCGCGGCAGGCGGACAGGCGCCGCTGCAGGCTCTTGGGCGAGAGGCCGCCGCGGTGCCCGTGTGCGATGAAGGCGCGCAGGTCTTCGCCATCGAGGGCTTCGATCTCGCGCCCCTGCGCCTCGCACCAGTGTGCAAGGGCCTCAAGGTCACGGCGGTACGCCGCCAGCGTGTTCGCCGCCATCCGCCGTTCCACCGCGAGGTGGTCGAGGAAGTCGGCGATTGCCCGGCTCATCCCATCGGCCCGCGATCAGCCCGCACGGGCCTCGAAGCGCGCCATCGCCGCGACGAAGGCCTCGCCCATCATCCGCAGGAACAGCGTGCCCATCCCCGGGAAGAAGCGGTTGGCATCGCGGCTGCCCACCGCGACAAGGCCCACGCCCGGCAATGCCAGCAACGCGCTGGACTGCACTTCGTCCGCGCGCGCGCCGTACAGGAAGGCGTTCTTGTCGGGGTTCAGCCGTCCGCACAGGGGCTCGGCGTCGGAGAGCGCATCGCGGAACGGATCGATCGCGCGATCGTCTTGCGGCGTGACCTGCAGCCAGTCGGCCGCACCGAGCCCTTCGACCGGGTGGAACAGGACGATGCGGACCAGGTCGCCCTGGAAATCCTCGGCCAGCGACGCCGCCATCGCGCGCACGCTGTCGGCAGCCGTGGTCTGGGCCATCAACGCCAGCGTCAGCTGGTGCGTGCGCACCGCCAGGCGTTCGTTCTCCTGCGCGTTGCCGAACAGCTCGTGCAGGCGACGGTTGAGTTCGCGGTTCTTGTCGCGCAGCACGTCCAGCTGGTAGCTGGCGAGCGACGCGGCCGGGCCGTCCTCGCGCGGCACCACCAGGGTGATCGCAAGGTCCGGGAACTGCTTCAGGAAGCCCGGATGCCGGCGCAGCCACGCGGCGACTTCGTGCGCGCCCAGCTTTTCCTCGATGTCGTTCATGCCGATGTGTCCCTCATTAGCGCGGCGTCGATGACGCCTTCGAATACGAAAGTGGCCGGGCCGGTCATGTCGATGCCGGCACGGTCGTGTGGCCATTCGATCAGCAACTCGCCGCCCGGCAGCGCGATCGTCGCGCGGCGATCGATGCGCCCGCGTCGCATCAGGATCGCTGCGGCAGCGCAGGCACCGCTGCCGCAGGCTAGCGTCTCGCCCGCGCCGCGCTCATGGACGCGCAGGCGCACGCGGTCGCGCGCGACCACTTCGGCGAAACCCACGTTCACCGACTTCGTAAACACAGCGCTCGCCTGCAACGCCGGGCCAATGCGTGACACGGCCGCGGCATCGACATCGTCGACCTCGATCAATGCATGCGGATTGCCCATCGACACCGCGCCGATCTCGACCACCCCGCCGTCGATGTCTATGCGATAGGCATCGCTCGCTTCATCGAAGCCACGCATAGGCACTTCATGCGGCGCGAAGCGCGGCACGCCCATGCCGATGCGCCAGCGGCCATCGGGCAGGCGCGTTGCCTCGTGACGTCCGGCGGGCGACTCCAGCAGCAACACGCCCTCCTCGGCGCCGTCCTCGCGCGCCACCCACGCGGCAACGCAGCGCGCGCCGTTGCCGCATTGGCCGGCCGCGCTGCCATCGCTGTTCCAGATACCGTAGCGCGCATGCACGTCCGCCCCGTGCGGTCGCTCGATGGTCAGGATCTGGTCGCAACCGATTCCGCGATGGCGGTCGGCAAGCAGGCGGAAGAGCGCAGGGCTTGGCGCCGCTTGGCCCGCACGCAGGTCGAGCACGACGAAGTCATTGCCCGCGCCATGCATCTTGCTGAAGCGCATGGCTCAGCGCGGCGTGCCGTCGCCGCCCCCGGTCGCAGGATCGGGATCGGGCTCCGGCTGGGCCGGAACGGCCTCGGTGGGCTCGGGGGGGGGCGGCAACGTTTCGACCACCGGTGCCTGCTTCTGCGGCATGAACAGCGGGCCCTTGTTGCCGCAGGCGGCGAGCAACAGCAGGCAGGCGGCGGCGAAGGCGATGCGGGGGATTTTCATGCCGCGATGGTAACGCGCCACGGCATCCGCGGGAATGCGCAAGCCGGGCGGTTCAGCCACGGCCTGCCACCGGTTCGGGTCGGCGCCACAGCCAGACCGCGACGACGGCCATCACCACGATGCCCGGCAGCGCCAGTCGGCGATCGGGCATGAGCAGCAGCATGAGCAACGCCGAAGCCGCCATCATCGCGATCGCCAGCCGCTTCGCGCGTCGGCTCACTGCGCCCTCGGCCTGCCAGTCGCGGATCATCGGCCCGAAGCGCCGGTGCCGACGCAGCCACACGTGCAGTGGGCGCGATCCACGCGCGGCAGCGAACGCCGCCAGCAGCACCAGCGGCACGGTGGGCAGACCCGGCACGAAGATGCCGATGACACCGAGCCCGAGGCTGGCGTAGGCCAGCAGCCACCAGCCGAAACGGGTCAGTCGTTGCATCCCCGCACGATAGCGGATGCTGGCCGAACAGAAGAAGGCCGGGATTTCCCCGGCCTTCCTCCACACCGATTGGCCGCGCGCTCAGTGCCCTTCGCGCACGCCCAACTGGTCAAGCATGAAGGCATACATCTCGGCCTGTTCGCGGAAGCGGCGGAAGCGCCCGGACTTGCCGCCATGGCCGGCTTCCATGTTGGTGCGGAACAGCACCGGATGCGTCGAAGTGTTGAGGTCGCGCAGGCGCGCCACGTACTTGGCCGGCTCCCAGTACTGCACCTGCGAATCCCACAGGCCGGTGCCGACGAACATCGCCGGGTAGTCGTGCTTCTTCAGGTTGTCGTAGGGCGAGTACGACAGCATGTAGTTGTAGCTCTCCACGCTGGTTTCGGGGTTGCCCCACTGGTCGTACTCGTTGGTGGTCAGCGGGATGCTGGCGTCGAGCA
>JAEXBT010000183.1 GCA_023393895.1 Pseudomonadota bacterium | reverse complement strand
CCCAGCCGCTTGTCCGCGGTCTCGAAGTGTCTGCGCACGCGCTGCCGGGCCAATTCCTTCACGGTGTCGTAGTGCTCGGCGCCGCGCATGAACAGGCCCGGCGCGAACAGCGGCGTGAACGCCGGATGGACGTCGGAATTGCAGAACCCCAGCCAGCGGGTCGCCTCGGCGCGCTGGCGCGCGCTGCCGTCGCCGGCAAGACCGGCCTGCGGATGGCTGTCGGCGATGTAGCCCATGATCGCCGCGTTCTGGGTCAGCACGAAATCGCCATCGACCACCACCGGCACCGATCCACCCGGGTTCAGCGCGAGGAAATCGGCATCCTTGATGCGCTTGGCATCGACCACCTCCACCTCGAACGGGGCCCCCGTCCATTGCAGGGCGATGTGGTCGGCGGTGGAGCAGGCACCGGGCTTGGTATAGAGCTTCATGGCGGATCCTCTGGGGTGGAGCCGCGAAGATGGGGGCGCGTGGCCGGGATTACCACCGGGCCCCGCGTGGACATGGGTCAGTCGCGGCGCGGCTTGAGCGCCTGCACCTTCAGGAAGGTGTGATCGCCGATGGTGGCAACCTGATAGGCGTTGCGCCAGCTCGGACGGGCAATCTGATGGGCGAGGAAGTGGCTCGCGCCGGGCACGATCTCCTGACGTTCGCCGGCCGGCAGCGCCCAGTTGCGCTCGGACTCGATGGCGATGGTCACCGCCTGCGCCCAGGCCTCGGTATTGCCGAGACGGGTCTGCGGCGAGACCAGAGTCGGTGCGAACTGCTTGCGCGCGGTCACCACCTTGCACATCGAGTCGCCCCAGAGCCCGCTGTCCTCGCGGCGCAGCGCGACCTCGGCGACCGCCTGCTGGCCGCGCACCGACTGGTCGCGGGCTTCAAGGTAAAGCGTGGCCGACAGGCAAAGCGAATCGGCTGCCTGCGGCGGAAGAATGGAAGCCAACCAGAGAATCCAGGCCAGTTTCATCGTCGTACTCCTTGGCTCGTTGCGTCCCGGGCCCATCCCGTACGTTTGGGCGAGCAGGTCGGGACTTGGCGTTTTGGGGAGGGCGGCGGCTCTTTGGCCTACCTTGGTGCCCTGGCGGGAGTGGGTCCCGCACGCTGCCGCATCAATCTGAATAGCGGCTTCAAAAAAGTGGGCGCAAGGTAAAGGTGCAATTCCCAATGGAAGCTGAATAGGGTTTTACACTTGCAGTGCCAAATTATGCTGAGGTCTGGAGCGCGGCCTCGACCGGATGAGAATCCATGGCGCCGCTCAAGCGCTGCGCACGCGTTGAATCGAAGCTGCTTTCACCCCGACTGGAAACTGAACGCGACGGCTGGGCCGGGGAACTGTTATGCTATTGTTAACGCGGCTTTCACATGCGCAGCCGTAGCCTTTCCCCCGGTGGCGCGCGTCATGGCCGTCATGACATAAGATTTTCGTTGCATTGTTTTACCCATCCCGTTTGACCTTTGATCGAAGGAGCTCGACATGAACAAGAAACTCCTCTGCGCCGCGTTGTTGTGCGGCATGGGCGTTGCGCATTCCGCCGTCGCCCAGGAGTTCGATGACCGCTGGTACGTTTCCGCCTCGACCGGCGTGAACTTCCAGGATAAGGATCGCGGCACTGAAGATGCCGTTTTCGGCACCCTCGGCTTCGGCAAGTTCTGGACCCCGAACTGGTCGGTGGATCTGGAGCTGAACTACCAGAACCCGGAAAAGTCGGCCAACCCGAACCTGTGGTGGAGCCAGTACGGCGCTTCGGTCGATGCGCGTTACCACTTCCGCAACGCGGACCGCAAGTGGTGGCCGTACCTGATGTTCGGTGTCGGCATGCAGCGCCATGAGGAAGAAGCCGCTGCGATCTGTGGCCCGAACTCCGGCCAGCCCTACCAGGTTGATTGCCCGGCCCAGCACGAAGACAACAACCTCGCCGCCAAGGTTGGCGTCGGCCTGCAGGCTGACTTCGGCCGCGTCGACCTGCGCACCGAACTGGCTGCGCGCGCCGACTTCGACGACGTGCAGTTCCGCGCCGCTGACGCCCAGGAAGACCTGTTCGTCGACCTGCTGGCCTCGGTGGGCCTGACCGTGGCGCTTGGCCCGGAGCCGATGGCCCCGGTCGTGCCGGCCCCGGCCCCCCCGAACTGCGCCGACATGGACAGCGACGGTGACGGCGTCAACGACTGCAACGACCGTTGCCCGAACTCGCAGCCTGGCCAGACCATCGGTCCGGATGGCTGCCCGGTTCCGGTCACCTTCGACCTGAAGGGCGTGAACTTCGACTTCGACAAGTCGAACCTGCGTCCGGACGCGATCGCCATCCTGAACGAAGGCATCGAGATCCTGAAGCGTTACCCCGACATCCGCGCCGAAGTGGCTGGCCACACCGACCTCTGCGGTTCGGACGCCTACAACCAGGCCCTGTCGGAGCGTCGTGCGCGCGCCGTGTACAACTACCTGACCTCGAACGGCATCGATGCCGGTCGCCTGTCGGGCCCGGTTGGCTACGGCGAGAGCCGTCCGCTGGTCAACACTCCGCAGACCTCGCCGGAGTGCCGCAACGAGACCAACCGTCGCACCGAGCTGAACGTCCAGAACTGATTCTGGCGGTCACTCGCGAGACAAGGGAAACCCGGCTTCGGCCGGGTTTCTTTTTTTGCGGCGCATTTCTCCAGACGGTGCTGCGGACGAGACGCGTTGCGTCCCGGGGTTTCAAGCCGTCGCCTTTTCGCCTACATTGGCGGGGTCACGCATCCGCCTGACGCCGATGCAATCCGGAGCCAGAATGTCCCGACGCCTGCTGTTGCTTCCCTTTGTGCTTGCCGCCGGCTGGGCGCACGCCCAAGCCCCGAACTGCACGGGCGTTCCGCAGGTCCTGCCGGCGTCACAGCATGGGCTGCAGCCTCTGTCGCAGGAACTGGTGGCGGTGCGCTCGGATCTCGGCGCGCCCACCGGCGTGCTGTCGCGCGCATACGACCAGGCCATCTCCGCCGACATGGTCCTGCTCAGGATGAAGATCGAGGCCTGCCGCAGCTTCGCGGGCGTGATCCCGGCGCCGAGCCCGGTCAACCCCAATGATCCGGCTGCCTACAAGCCCCAGACCCAGTGGGACAACACGCCGTGGCGGTTCAACATGACCCAGGACGGCAAGCGCATGACCGCCGACGAATTCGACGCATGGATGAAGGCGCGTGGCGTCCGCGTCGTGCCGGCGCGTCCCGTGCAAGCCGCACCGGCACCGACGACGCAGCCCGACAGCAGTCAGTAGGACCGAGGGCGCGCGGAGTGTCGCGCGGCCCGCCTCAGCCCTTCAGTACGCCCAGCTCCCGGCCAATCCGGGTAAAGGCATTGATGGCGCGATCCAGATGCGCGCGCGTGTGTGCCGCGCTCATCTGCGTGCGGATGCGGGCTTGTCCCTTCGGCACCACCGGGAAGAAGAATCCGATCGCGTAGATGCCTTCCTCGAGCAGGCGCTCGGCGAACTTCTGCGCCAGCGGCGCGTCGTACAGCATGACGGGTGCGATGGGATGCACGCCCGGCTTGATGTCGAAGCCGGCGGCGGTCATGTGTTCGCGGAAATGGGCGGTGTTCGCCGCCAGTTGTTCGCGAAGGTGTCCGGCGGCGGACAGCATTTCGAAAGCCTTGGTGCCGGCGGCGACCACGTGCGGCGGCAACGAATTCGAGAACAGGTACGGACGTGAGCGCTGACGCAGCAGCTCGATGACTTCGCGCTTGCCGGTGGTGAAGCCGCCGAGCGCGCCCCCCATTGCCTTGCCGAGCGTGCCGGTGAAGATGTCGATGCGGTCCATCACGCCCTTGACCTCGGCGCTGCCGCGGCCGGTGGCGCCCAGGAAGCCGGTGGCGTGGCATTCGTCGATGTGCACCAGCGCGCCGTACTTTTCCGCGAGTGCAGCGATTTCGTCGAGCGGCGCGATGAAGCCGTCCATCGAGAACACGCCGTCGGTGGTGATCATCAGCGTGCGTGCGCCATCGGCCCTGGCCTGCTTCAACTGGGCCTCGAGGTCGGCCATATCGCAGTTGGCGTAGCGGTAGCGTTTCGCCTTGCACAGGCGCACGCCATCGATGATCGAGGCGTGGTTGAGCGCGTCGGAGATGATCGCGTCGTTCTCGTCCAGCAACGGCTCGAACAGGCCACCATTGGCATCGAAGCAGGCGGCGTAGAGGATCGTATCCTCGGTGCCGAAGAATTCTGCGATCTTCGCTTCCAGTTCCTTGTGCAGGTCCTGGGTGCCACAGATGAAGCGCACCGAGGCCATGCCGAAGCCGTGCGTGTCCAGCGCGCTCTTCGCCGCTGCGATCACCTCGGGATGGTCGGCCAGGCCGAGGTAATTGTTGGCGCAGAAGTTCAGCACCTTGCGGCCATCGGCGAGCTCGATCTCGGCCGACTGCGGGGAGGTGATGATGCGCTCGGACTTGAACAGGCCGGCTTCGCGGATCTCGGCGAGGGTTTCGCTGTAGCGTTGGGTCTGGGACATGTCATGGGGCCTCGTGTTTGTATCCAGCGGCGTCCGGGCGTGCTCAGGCACCCGCGGACCGTCCGCGCACGCTCAATTCCAGCTCAAGACGACCTTGCCGGAGCGGCCTGATTCCATCAGCTCGAAGCCCTTCTGGAAATCGTCGATCGGCAGCTGGTGGGTCAGCACCTTGCCGAGCGGAAAACCGGACTGCACCAGCTGGGTCATCTTGTACCAGGTCTCGTACATCCGCCGGCCGTAGATGCCGTGCAGCGTCAGGCCCTTGAAGATGACCTTGTCCCAGTCGATGCCGGCACCGTTGGGCATGATGCCGAGCATCGCGATCTTGCCGCCGTGGTACATGCAATCGAGCATGTCGCCGAACGCGCGCGGATTGCCGCTCATCTCCAGCCCGACATCGAAGCCCTCCATGTGCAGATCGGCCATCACGTCCTTGAGCTTGGTGTTGGTCACGTTGACCACGCGAGTCGCGCCCATGTCGGCGGCGAGCTTCAGGCGATAGTCGTTGACGTCGGTGACGACCACGTTGCGCGCGCCGATGTGCTTGCAGATGCCGGCGGCGATGATCCCGATCGGGCCCGCGCCGGTGATCAGCACGTCCTCGCCGACCACGTCGAATTCAAGCGCGCAATGCGCGGCGTTGCCGTACGGGTCGAAGAACGCGGCCAGTTCGCTCGGGATCGAGTCGGGGATCGGCCACAGGTTGGTGGCGGGCATCACGATGTATTCGGCGAATGCACCATCACGGTTCACGCCGATGCCCACCGTGTTCGGGCAGAGGTGCTGCTTGCCGGCGCGGCAGTTGCGGCAATGGCCGCAGACGATGTGGCCCTCGGCGCTGACCCGCTGGCCGACCTGGTACCCGGTGACGCCCGGTCCGAGCGCGGCGATGCGGCCGACGAACTCATGGCCGATGACCAGCCCGGGCTGGATCGTGCGCTGGCTCCAGTCGTCCCACAGGTAGATGTGCAGGTCGGTGCCGCAGATCGCGGTCTTCTCCAGCCGGATCAGGACCTCGTTCGCTCCGGCTACCGGCACCGGCACCTGCTCCATCCAGATGCCCTTGCCGGCCTCGCGCTTCACCAGCGCCTTCATCGTCTGCTGCGTCATCCTGCTTCCATTGTGCGATGCAATAGGACATTTTACCGCGCCGACCATGACGGCCTGCACATGCCACGCCACGCGCACCCGGGATAATGGGTGGATTCGCATATCGGGAGAGAGGGATGGGCAAGGCGATCCGGGCCATGACCGGGCTGGCGATGCTGGGCGGGCTGCTGGTCACCAGCCATGCCCGCGCTGACGAGGGGATGTGGATGCCCTCGCAGCTGCCGCAGCTGGCGAAACAACTGCGCGCGGCCGGCTTCAAGGGCGATCCCGCCGCCCTGTCGGACCTGACCCGCCATCCGATGAACGCGGTGATCTCGCTGGGCGGCTGCACCGCGAGCTTCGTCTCGCCGCAGGGCCTGGTGGTCACCAACCACCACTGCGCGTTCGGCGCGATCCAGCTCAACACCACGCCGGAGCGCAACCTGATCCGCGATGGTTTCATCGCCGCCAACATCGGAGAGGAACTTTCCGCCGGTCCGTCCGCGCGCGTCTATGTCACCACCGCCTTCGACCCCATCACCGATCGCATCCTCGGCGAGGCGCGCGGCAAGCAGGGGCGCGCGTATTTCGATGCGATCGATGCCGCCAGCAAGGCGGCGGTGGCCGAATGCGAGCGTGATCCCGGTCATCGCTGCACGGTCGCCAACATGTACTACGGCCGCGAGTTCCACCTGATCAAGCAGCTTGAGCTGCGTGACATCCGGCTGGTGTATGCGCCACCGGAGGCGATCGGCAACTACGGCGACGAGATCGACAACTTCATGTGGCCACGCCACAGCGGCGACTTCACCTTCTACCGTGCCTATGTCGGCCGCGATGGCAAGCCAGCCGCCTACAGTCCGGACAACGTGCCCTATGCGCCGCCCGCGCACCTGACCGTGTCCACCACGCCGGTCAAGGCCGGTGATTTCGCGATGGTGGCCGGCTACCCGGGCGTGACGTTCCGGCATCGCACGGCGTCCGAGTTCGACCAGCAGGTGGGATGGCAGCTGCCGGCGCGCGCGCAGCTGTTCGGTGGCATGATCGATGTCGTCGAGGCCGCGGCCAAGGGCAATGCCGATGCCGCCGTGAAGTACGCCTCAACGCTCGCCAGCTGGAAGAACACCCTCAAGCGGGCGCGCGGTGAGCTCGATGGCCTGCGCCGCAGCGATGCGGTCAACGTCCGCCGCGCCGACGAGCAGGCGATGCTGGCCTGGCTTGCAACGCAGGCTGATGCCGCCGCGTCACGCGCGGACATCGCCGCGCTGGAACAGGTGCTGGGTGGCGCTTCGGCCACGCGCGAACGCGACCAGCTGCTGGCCGCGCTGCGCAACAACACCGAACTGCTGCGCAGCGCGATCCGCGTACAGCGGCTGGCGCGCGAGCGTGGCAAGCCCGATGCCCAGCGCGAGACCGGCTACCAGGCGCGCGATGAAGCGCAGATCGAGGCGCAGTTGCGGCAGGTAACGCGTCGCTACGATGCCGGCGTCGAGCAGGCACTGGTCGCACACCTGCTGCGCCAGTACTACGCACTGTCGACTGATCAGCGGATCGCCGAGGTCGATGCGGTGTTCGGCAGCAGTGCGACGGGGCTGGAGGACCGGTTGGCGGCGCTTTATGCGGGAACCCGGCTCGGTGATGAAGCCACGCGGCTGGCTGTGCTCAAGCAGGATGCGGGTGCCCTCGCCGCCAGCGATGACGCGCTGCTGAAGGCAGCGGCCACGCTGCAGCCGGCATGGCTGCGAATGGAAGAGGCTGGCAAGCAACGCGATGGCGAGCTGCTGCGCCTGCGTCCGGCCTACATGAAGGCGCTGACCGCCTATCGCGCATCGCAGGGCAGGGCGGTCCATCCGGATGCCAACTCCACCCTGCGCGTGAGCTACGGGCAGGTCAGCCCGCTCGTCCCGCGTGATGCCGTGGAGTACCTGCCGGTGACCACGGTGGCGGGCATTGTCGAGAAGCACACCGGGCAGGCGCCGTTCGATGCCCCCCAGCCACTGCGCGACGCCATCGCCCGCGCTGATTTCCGCGGCACCGGCGATCCCACCCTGGGCACCCAGACCGTCAACTTCATGACCAACCTCGACACCACCGGCGGCAACTCCGGTTCCCCGGTGCTGGATGCACACGGCCGGCTGATTGGCCTGAACTTCGACAGCAACTGGGAAGCGGTGAGCGCGAGCTGGATGTTCGACCCGCGCTACAAGCGGGCGATCCACGTCGACATGCGCTACGTGCGCTGGTTGATGGACAAGGTCTACCCCGCGCACTGGCTGCTCGATGAAATGAAGCTGCCGCACTGAACCAATCGCACCACAAACGGACTCATCTCATGAAGACCACGACGCGTTTCACCCCGCTTGCCATGGCTGTCGCCGTGGCCACCCTCGGTTTCTCCACCGCTTCGCACGCTGACGAAGGCATGTGGGTGCCACAGCAGCTGCCGGAGATCTCGAAGTCGCTGCGGAAGGCCGGGCTCAAGCTCGATCCGAAGCAGCTCGCCAATCTGACCGGTGACCCGCTGGGCGCAGTCGTCTCACTCGGCGGCTGCACCGCCAGCTTCGTGTCGCCGAAGGGCCTGGTGGTGACCAACCACCATTGCGCCTACGGCGCCATCCAGCTCAACTCCTCGCCCGAGCGCAACCTGATCGAGGCCGGCTTCAACGCCGCGACGCCGGGCGACGAACTTTCGGCTGGTCCCAATGCCCGCGTCTACGTGTTGGAGGACATCACCGATGTCACCGCGCAGGTGAGGCAGGCGATCGCGGCCGCGCCGTCGCCGGTCGAACGCACGCGCGCGGTGGAGACGCTGGAAAAGCAGCTGATCGCGAACTGCGAGGCCGGTGGCGGCTATCGCTGCCGTCTCTACAGCTTCTTCGGCGGCAACACCTATCGGCTGTTCAAGAACCTCGAGATCAAGGATGTGCGCCTGACCTACGCGCCGCCATCCTCGATCGGCAACTACGGCGGCGAGATCGACAACTGGATGTGGCCGCGCCACACCGGTGACTTCGCCTTCTACCGCGCCTATGTCGGCAAGGACGGCAAGCCCGCCGCCTACAGTCCGGACAACGTGCCTTACCAGCCGAAGCACTGGCTGCGCATCGCCGACAAGCCGCTGGGCGTGGGAGACTTCGTGATGGTGGCCGGCTATCCGGGTTCCACCAGCCGCTACGCGCTGGCCGATGAGTTCGACAACACCTCGCAGTGGGCCTATCCGACCATCGCGGCGCACTACAAGAAGCTGGTGGCGATGGTGCAGGCCGCGGGCGAGAAGGATCCAGACATCGAGGTGAAGTACGCCAGCACGATGCGCGGCTGGGAAAACGTGATGAAGAACTACGATGGCCAGCTTGACGGCTTCAAGCGCATCGGTGCCGCCCAGACCAAGCAGCGCGAGGAGGCCGCGGTGCTGGCCTGGTTGCGCCGGCAGGGCGCGAAGGGCCAAGCCGCGCTGGCGGCCCATGACCAGTTGCTCCGGCTCAATGCGCAGACGCGCGCCACCCGCGAGCGTGACCTGGTGATGCGCCAGACCGGCGGCACGCTCGGCAACACCGCGACTTCGCTGTACCGCCTCGCCATCGAGAAGCAGAAGCCGGATGCGCAGCGCGAGTCTGGCTACCAGCAGCGCGACCTGCCGGGCATCGAGGGCAGCCTGAAGCAGATGGAGCGTCGCTTCCATCCGGCGATGGACCGGGAGCTGCAGCGTTACTGGCTGCTGGAATACCTGAAGCTGCCCGCCGACCAGCGCGTC
>JAEXBT010000136.1 GCA_023393895.1 Pseudomonadota bacterium | reverse complement strand
TGACCTTCTGGCCTTCCTTCAGGCTCTTGAAGCCCTGGGTCTGGATGGCACGGAAGTGGACGAACACATCTTCGCCGTTCTCGCGGCTGATGAAGCCAAATCCCTTGGCATCGTTGAACCACTTCACGGTACCGGTTTCACGGTTCGACATCGAACTGACTCCTTGGACATTGCAGGACGATCGGCCGGCCACGATTCTCACCATGGCGGTCGATGCTGGTCACAAGGAGGAAACGTGCATCAACGGTGCAGCATCGGGCGGAGCCACCACGCAGGTCACGGTTCACGGTGACCCTTGAAACTCAGCGGGGCCAACTTAGCGCTGGCCATGTGAAAATGCAATCGGTCGGGCGGTGGAGAATCATGGCCCCTATCGCGCCCCGAGTTCCCATGGAAAACACGACCCTTTTCTACATCGTCGCCGGCCTGATGGTGGCGGTTGGCGTGATCGGCACGATCCTGCCCGCCCTGCCCGGCGTGCCGCTGGTTTTCCTGGGCCTGCTGCTCGCGGCATGGGCAGACGACTTCACGCGTGTGGGTGCGCTGCCGCTGGTGCTGCTCGGGCTGCTCACAGTGGTGTCGCTGGTGGTGGACTTCTGGGCAACGGCCAAGGGCGCCAAGCGCGTGGGTGCCAGTCGCCACGCGGTGATCGGCTCGGTGCTCGGCATGCTGGCCGGCCTGTTCCTGGGTCCGTTCGGCATCTTCATTGGCGCTTTCGCAGGCGCGGTGGCCGGCGAGCTTCTGCACCGACGCAGCCTGCGCCAGCACGACATCGGTCACGCGGCGAAGGTGGGACTGGGCACCTGGCTGGGCATCGTGCTCGGGATGGCACTGAAGCTCGCGCTCATTGCCACGATGCTCGGCGTGTTCGCGATGGCCTGGTTCATCGACTGAGTGGTGGCCTGCGCAGCCTTCACCCGCTGCACGCACGGCTATCGGCATTCTGGGGCGGCTTTCCTCCCGCATCCCCGATGCCCATGCCCTTGAACTGGAGTCGCCGACGCATGATCTGGACCATCGTGATCACCGCGCTGGTGACCCTTCTGGCCGTGGTGCTGGCGATGAACTTCGCCACGCCGGAGAAGAAGCTCGAACGCAAGATCGAGCATCGGTATGCGGTCGCGGACCCGCAGTTCAAGCGCGAACTGGGCGTGATGCTGGGTCCATCGATCGTCCCCGGCAACCAGGTCGAGGACCTCGAGAACGGCGACGAGATCTTTCCGGCGATGCTCGAAGCGATCCGCGGGGCGCGTCGCAACATCAATTTCGAGACCTACATCTACTGGTCGGGTGATGTGGGCCAGCGCTTCGCCGACGCGCTGGCGGAGCGCGCCCGGTCCGGCGTGAAGGTCAACGTGCTGGTGGACTGGGTCGGCGCGATCAAGATGGACGACGCGCAGCTCGACCAGATGGAACAGGCGGGCGTGGTCATCCACCATTACCGACCGCTCAAGTGGTACAACCTGGGCCGGCTCAACAACCGCACGCACCGCAAACTGCTCGTCATCGACGGCGAACTGGCCTTCACCGGCGGCGTCGGCATCGCCGACAACTGGTCAGGCCATGCGCAGGACCCCGATCACTGGCGCGACCTCCACTTCCGCGTGCGCGGTCCGGTGGTGAGCCAGTTCCAAGCCGCCTTCAACGACAACTGGATCAAGACCACCGGCGTCGTGCTCAACGGCACCGAGTATTTCCCCGCCGTCGCCACGGCCGGCCCGATGGATGCCCACATGTTCATCGCCTCGCCCGCGGGTGGCAGCGAGTCGATGCACCTGATGTACCTGATGGCGATCGCGGCGGCCGAACACAGCATCGACCTTCAGGCCGCCTATTTCGTGCCGGACGACCTGATCATGAAGGCACTGGTCGCCGCCCGGCATCGCGGCGTGCGCATCCGGGTCATCGTGCCGGGCAAGCACATCGATTCGGAAACCGTGCGACTGGCTTCCAAGGCGCACTGGGGTGAGCTGCTGAAAGCCGGCGTGGAAGTCTATGAGTACCAACCGACGATGATGCACAACAAGGTGCTGATCGTGGACGGGCTGCTGGTGAGCGTGGGTTCGACCAACTTCGACGTGCGCAGCTTCCGTCTCAACGACGAGGCCAGCCTCAACATCTACGACCGCGACTTCGCCGCGCGGATGACCCAGGTGTTCGAGGAAGACCTCAAACCGACCGTGCGCTACACCTACCAGACCTGGCAGCAGCGGCCGTGGAAGGAGAAGTTCATGGAAAAGTTCGTGCTGCCGCTGAAATCCCAGCTCTGAAGGGCCCTGCATCGGCGACAATGCCGCCATGCCGATGACCCGCCACTCCCCCTCCCGTTTCCGCCGCCACGCCGCGGCTTCCCTGCTGGCGCTGTGCGCGGTGTTGTGCGCGGCGCCCGCCTTCGCGCAGACCGCTGCGCCCGCACCGACCGAAGTCACCCGCGCCGACCTGCAGGCCGAACGCCAGGTTGAGCAAAAACTGCAGCAGGAGTCCGACCTGCGCGAGGTCGATGCCGAAGTCGCCGGCGGTGTCGCCACGCTCTCGGGTCAGGTGCCGGCCGTCCCCGATCGCAAGCAGGCCACCGCAATCGCCGCTGACACCCGTGGCGTGGAAAAGGTGCAGGACCGCATCGCCCTGGACCCTGACCTGGGCGTGCGTTTCTCGGCGGCATTGGAAGAGGTGAAGGGCAAGCTGGTGCGTCTGGTCGCCAACCTGCCCCTGCTGCTGGTCGCGATCCTGATCGTGATGCTGGCGGCATGGCTGGGTGGGCGGCTCAGCCGACGCCTGCGCTTCCTCAAGCGCTTGGGTGGCAGCAATCCGTACATGGATGGCCTGATCCGCAACGTGGTGCAGTGGCTGGTCACCATCGGCGGCATCCTGCTGGCGCTCGACCTGCTCGGCGTCACATCGCTGGTTGGCGCCGTGCTCGGTTCGGCGGGCGTGGTCGGTCTGGTCCTCGGTTTCGCCTTCAAGGACATCGCCGAGAACTACATCGCCGGCATCCTGCTGTCGCTGCGGCGGCCGTTCAGCCCGGGCGACCTGGTCCGCATCGATTCGCACGAAGGCCGCGTGGTCGCCCTGAATTCGCGCGCGACCCAGCTGATGACGCTGGACGGCAACCACCTGCTGCTGCCGAACTCGCTGGTGTTCAAGTCGGTGATGCTGAACTTCAGCCGCAATCCCAAGCGGCGCTTCGAGTTCAGCACCAACATTGCCACCGGCCGCTCGTGGGGCGATGCGATGGACCTCGGCATCGAGGCCCTGCGCAGCATGGACGGCGTGCTTGAAGACCCTGCGCCCGCCGCATTGATCGACACGCTGGCCAACGACAACGCGACCCTGCGCTTCACCGGCTGGATCAACCAGCACGAGAACGACCTCGCCAAGACCCGCAGCGAGGCGATGCGCCTGGTCCGTCATCGCCTGCGCGCGGCTGGCCTCACCCCACCGGATGGCGTGCAGCGGATCGTGCTCTGCCGCGACGAGGCGGAGGAAGTCCATTCCAGCGACAGCGGCAAGCGCCGTGACACCTCGGTCGACCGGACGCTGGACGCGCAGATCCGCCACGCAGGGGACGCCGAGGAAGGCGCGGACCTGCTCAAGCCCGCGCCACCGGACGGCCCGGACGCCTAGCCCTCGACCACCACCGGGATACCCGCGATCTTCGCGGCCCAATGCCTGGGGCCGGTCTCGTGCACCGAGGTGCCGCGCGCATCCACAGCGACGGTCACCGGCATGTCCTGTACCTCGAACTCGTAGATCGCCTCCATGCCGAGGTCCTCGAAGGCGAGCACCTTCGCGGCCTTGATCGCCTTGGAGACGAGATAGGCGGAACCACCGACCGCCATCAGGTAGGCGGCACCGTGGTCACGGATCGCATCGATCGCGATCGGTCCGCGCTCGGCCTTGCCGACCATGCCGGCAAGCCCGGTCTCCTCCAGCATCTGCCGGGTGAACTTGTCCATGCGCGTGGCGGTGGTCGGACCCGCCGGACCGACGACCTCGTCGCGCACCGGATCGACCGGGCCGACGTAATAGATGAAGCGTTCCCTGAGGTCCACCGGCAGCGCCTCGCCGCGGTTGAGCATGTCGGTCATGCGCTTGTGCGCGGCGTCGCGGCCGGTCAGCAACTTGCCGTTGAGCAGCAGCACGTCGCCGGGTTGCCAGCTTGCGACTTCCTCTTTCGTCACGGCGTCAAGGTCGACGCGCTTGCCCTTCGATGCGTCGTAGGTGAGCTCCGGCCAGTCGGCCAGCGAGGGCGGATCCAGCATCACCGGGCCACTGCCATCGAGGGTGAAGTGGGCGTGCCGGGTGGCCGCGCAGTTGGGAATCATCGCCACCGGCAGGTTGGCGGCGTGGGTGGGATAGTCCTTGACCTTGATATCGAGCACGGTGGTCAGGCCGCCCAAGCCCTGCGCACCGATGCCGAGCGCATTGACCTTGTCGAACAGCTCCAACCGCAGTTCCTCGGCGCGATTGGACGCCCCGCGCGACTTCAGGTCGGTGATGTCGATCGGCTCCATCAGCGCCTCCTTCGCCAGCAGCATCGCTTTTTCCGCGGTGCCGCCGATGCCGATGCCAAGCATCCCCGGCGGGCACCAGCCGGCGCCCATGGTTGGCACCGTCTTCAGCACCCAGTCCACGACCGAATCCGACGGATTGAGCATCGCGAACTTGCTCTTCGCCTCGGAGCCGCCGCCCTTCGCCGCGACGATCACGTCCACCGTGCCGCCCGGCACCACCTTCATGTTGACCACTGCCGGGGTGTTGTCGCCCGTGTTGCGGCGCTTGCCGGCCGTGTCGGCCAGCACCGGGGCACGCAGCTTGTTGTCCGGATGCGCGTAGGCGCGGCGCACGCCTTCGTTGACCATGTCCTCGATGCCCACCGTCGCGTCCGGCCAGGTCACGTCCATCCCGATTTCGAGGAACACGGTGACGATGCCGGTGTCCTGGCAGATCGGGCGATGGCCTTCTGCGCACATCCGCGAATTGATCAGGATCTGCGCCATGGCGTCCTTGGCCGCGGGTGATTCTTCCCGTTCGTACGCGGCGGCCAGGTTCCGGATGTAGTCGACCGGGTGGTAATAGCTGATGTACTGCAGTGCATCGGCGACGGACTGGATGAAATCTTCCTGCTGGATGGCGACGGGCTGGCCCACGATGCGGCTTCCGGTTTGGCGAAACGCTCATTTTAGCCGCGGGTTCCGGCACATTCTTGGCCGGATACGATCACCGCGATAGACGGAACCGATCGGCACCGATGCACGGTCCTGCGTTCTATCGCCCACAATGCCACGATGGACACCCTGCTCAGCCTGCTCGACCTGATCGGCACCTTCGTGTTCGCGCTCAGCGGCGCAACCATGGCCGCGCGCCACCGGCTGGACGTGTTCGGCGTGATGGTGCTGGCCTTTGCCACCGCCAGCGCTGGTGGAATCACCCGTGACGTCCTGATCGGCGCCACGCCGCCCGCCGCCCTCGTGCACTGGCAGTATCCGGCGATCTGGATCGCGGCCGGTGCGATCGGCTTCCTGTGGAGCCCGGCGATCGAACGGCTGCAGCAGCCGGTGCGCATCTTCGACGCGATCGGCCTTGCCGTGTTCGCCGTGCTCGGCACGATGAAGGCGCTTGATGCGGGACTCAGCCCCCTGATGGCGCCACTGCTCGGCGTGTTGACCGGCGTCGGTGGCGGGGTGGTGCGCGACGTGCTGCTGGCCCAGGTGCCGCTGGTGCTGCGCGCTGAACTCTACGCGGTCGCCGCGCTGGCCGGCGCCAGCCTGATCGCGCTTGGCCAGACGCTGCAGTGGCCGGCCACGCCCACGGTGATGGTCGCGGTGGTGGTGGTGTTCGGGTTGCGGATGGCGGCATTGCGCTATGGCTGGCACCTGCCAACCGCGTTGCGCCACGGCGACGCATCTCTCCGCGCGGATCGCGACCTGTGAAGCGCCGGTCGGCCCTTTGGCTGGTCCCGGCAACGCTCTTGGCGGTGGCCAGCCTGTCCGCGCGTGCGCAGCAGGATGCCGAGACGCTTGACCGGATCGAGGTCAGCGGCCATCGCGTCCCCCTCACCCACCTTCCCGGTGCAGTGACGGTGATCGACGGTGGCGCCCTGCGTGATGGCCAGCGCCAGGTCAGCCTCGCCGAAACGCTGCAAGCCGTCCCCGGCGTGCTTGCGTTGGAGCGCCACAACCATGCACAGGATCTGCAGCTTCAGAGTCGCGGCTTCGGTGCGCGCAGCACCTTCGGGATCCGGGGGATAGTGCTGGTCACCGACGGCATCCCGGCCAGTGCACTCGACGGCCAAGGCCAGGCTTCCGGCTTCGCCCTGTCGATGCTCGACCGCATCGATGTGCTGCGCGGCCCGCTTGCGCTGCAGCATGGCAACGCCGCCGGCGGCGCGTTGATCGGCAGCAGTGAACCAGGGGAAGCCGCCTCGCCCCGCCTGCAGGGCTGGCTGGGCAGCCACGGCAGCCGGCGCTTCGTGGTCCGGGGCGATGCCGGCGCCGGCGAGTGGCGCGGACGCGCCGGCCTGATGCACTTCCGCACCAACGGGCACCGTCCGCACAGCGCAGCCCGCCGTGACGAAGCGCACGTCATCGCGCGTTGGGCGCCCGCTCCGGCACACGAGATCCGCTTCGTGCTGGATGCACTGCGCCAGCCCGAGACCGACGATCCGCTCGGCCTCACGCCTGCGCAATGGCGCGCCGCGCCCGACAGCACCGACGCGGTCGCCCTCGCCTTCGACACCCGCAAGCGCATCGACCAGCGTCAGGCCGGCCTGCACTGGCGTTGGCAACACGATGCGTACAGCGAAACCCGGATGGCGGCCTGGCACTCGCGCCGCGACATCGAGCAGTTCCTCGCCATTCCGGTTGCGGTGCAGCAGGCGCCGGGCCATCCCGGCGGCGTGATCGACTTGGCTCGTCGCAGCCACGGTGTGTCGCTCTCGCACCTGCGTAGCGACGGGCGCGTGAACTGGGCGGCCGGCATCGACCTGGGCCGACTGGACGAGGCGCGCCGCGGTTTCGAAAACCATGCCGGGGGGCGGCTTGGCGTACGCGGGCGGCTGCGTCGCGACGAATCCAACCGCGTCGACAGCCGCGATGTCTGGCTGAGCGGTGAGGCGCGGTTCAATGATGCGTGGTCGGGGCTGGCAAGCGCGCGGCATGGGCGGCTGCGCCTCGCCTCGCGCGACCATTACCTGGCGCCCGGCAATGGCGATGACAGTGGCGGGACGGTCTATCGTGAAGACGCATTCGCCGCTGGTCTGGCACGTCGCATCGACGCTGGCGAGTTCTTCGCCAGCGTCGGCAGCGGCTACGAGACACCGACCGTCACCGAACTCGCCTACCGGCCGGATGGCAGCGGTGGCTTCAATTTCGCGCTCTCTCCGGCGCGTTTCAACAGCATCGAGGCAGGCATGCGCTGGCGCACCGACGACCTTGAGGGCAGCCTCGCCGCCTACCGGATCGATGGGCGCGGCGAGATCGTGCAGGTGCAGTCGAGTAGCGGCCGCAGCGCCTTCGCCACGCCGCCCGCACCCGCCGCCACGGTATCGAAGGCAGCCTGCGCGCGACCCTCAACCCCCATCTCGACTTCCGCGCGATGCTGCAATGGATCGATGCACGCTACACCGCGGGCTGGCCTCGCCGGGTCCTGCGAGGCGGTGTTGCCGAATTGCGCGAGATCCGCGCCGGCAGCCGCATCGCCGGCATCCCGCGCAGCTCCGGGTATCTCGCGCTCGACTGGCACCGGGCCGATCGCAGCCTCGCGCTGGCCTGGGAGGCCGCCGGCAATGCCGCGATCCCGATCGACGATACCGGCAGCGCCTCGGCCCCGGGCCACTTGCGGCACGCGCTCGCACTGCGCTGGCGGCATCCGGACGCTCCCGGTTGGCATGCCTTTGCCAGAATCGACAATCTGTTCGACCGGCGCCACGTGGGCTCGGTGATCGTCAACGAGGCCAACGGCCGCAGCTTCGAACCGGCGCCGGGGCGAAGTTTCACCCTTGGCGTGGGCTGGACCGGCGCGGAATGAGCAACGGCCTCACCCCGCTCACGTCACCACGACCCGTGCACACTTAAGCTGCCGCAATGCCACCGCCGATGCCGCAGCAACAACTCGATTTCCGCCAGCGGGTCAGCGCGATGCGCAACATCCCGCCGTTCCTGCGCGAGATCTGGGCCACCAGCAAGACGATGACGATCGCCAGCATCGGCTTGCGCCTGATCCGCGCGCTGCTGCCGGTGGTGATGCTGTACCTCGGCAAGCTGATCATCGACGAGGCAGTGCGGCTGATCGCGCTCGACGTGCCGGATGCGCTCGGCGAAGCCTGGCGGTCGGGGCAGCTCAACCACCTGCTGTGGCTGATCG